>CAYFWA010001236.1:0-1793 GCA_964346625.1 uncultured Myxococcales bacterium | reverse complement strand
TGGCCGGCGCACCGGAGACAGGCCCGATATCAACCGTTGTTTGACGCGACAGCGATGAGCAACGCAGCCAGCCGGGATGGATCGGCGGCCTGAACGATCAGGTTATTCGTGATCGGGGCCTAAGGGCCCCTGCTGGAAGGGGCGCGCTCGGCCGCGCGGTAGGGGGCGACCCCACCCGCGCGGGCCCCTCCCCCACGGGAGGGGCCCGTCCCTATCCCCCCCCGGTCAGGTCGAACGACCCAACCAGTTGATATCAAAGCGATAGCAGGGGGGTGACAACCAGGCTCGCTCCCACTATAACAGTCCCCACACGCCGCCACCGCGGCATGAGGATCCGAGCTCATGTGTGGAATCTTCGGCGTCTTCGGCCACCCGGAGGCCGCCAACCTCACGTACCTGGGAATGCACAGCCTCCAGCACCGGGGGCAGGAGTCGGCCGGGATCGTTTCGGGCGACGGCCATCAGCTCGTCACCGCCCGCCACATGGGGCTGGTGGCCGAGGTGTTCGCCGAGCAGGAGCTGGAGAAGCTGCGCGGCACCAACGCCATCGGCCACGTGCGTTACTCCACCGCCGGGCTGTCCCACGTCAAGAACGCCCAGCCCTTCGCCGTGGACTACGCCCACGGGAGCCTGGCCATCGCCCACAACGGCAACCTGGTCAACGCGCTCCACCTGCGCGCGGAGCTGGAGCAGCAGGGCTCCATCTTCCAGTCGGGCATGGACACCGAGGTGATCGTCCACCTCATGGCCCGCAGCCAGCGGCCGGATCTGCCCGGCCGGCTCGCCGAGGCCCTGTCCCGGGTCCAGGGCGCCTACAGCCTGGTGGTGCTCACCCAGGGGCAGCTCGTGGCCGTGCGTGATCCCCGCGGCATCCGCCCCCTGGCGCTGGGTCGCAGCCGCGGCGCCCACATCTTCGCGTCCGAGAGCTGCGCCTTTGATCTCATCGAGGCCGAGTTCATCCGGGATCTGGAGCCCGGCGAGATGGCGGTGGTGGATCACCAGGGGCTGCGCAGGAGCTTCCCCTTCGAGACCCAGCGCCGGCAACACTGCGTGTTCGAGTACGTCTACTTCTCCCGGCCCGACTCCACCGTGGACGACATCGGGGTCACCGACTGTCGCGAGCGCATGGGCCGGCTGCTGGCCCGCGAGCACCCGGTGGACGCCGACGTGGTCATCGCGGTGCCCGACAGCGGCGTGGCGGCGGCCCTCGGCTACGCCAAGGAGAGCGACATCCCCTTCCAGATGGGGTTGATTCGCAGCCACTACGTGGGCCGCACCTTCATCGAGCCGCAGCAGTCCATCCGCAACTTCGGGGTGAAGCTCAAGCTCAACCCCGTCCGCTCGGTGATCGCGGGCAAGCGCGTGGTGGTCATCGACGACTCCATCGTGCGGGGCACCACCTCGCGCAAGATCATCCACATGATCCGGCAGGCGGGCGCCAAGGAGGTGCACTTCCGCATAAGCTGCCCGCCCACGCGCTTCCCCTGCTTCTACGGCATCGACACCCCCAATCGCCGGGAGCTCATCGCCTCGAGCCACACGGTGGACGAGATCGCCCGCTACCTGCGCTGCGACTCCATCGGCTACCTGTCCAACGAGGGCATGATGGAGGCCGTGGGCGCCCCGGCCGACAACGCGGGCTTTTGCGACGCCTGCTTCACCGGCAGATACCCCGTGCCCATCCCCGACCCCCCGGCCCAGCGCCAGCTCAGCCTGCTGGGGACGTGAGAATCTTCCCGGGCCACATCGACACCTTCAACCGCGAGCAGGAGCGAATTCTGGCCGGCGCGGCG
>CAYFWA010001235.1:0-1797 GCA_964346625.1 uncultured Myxococcales bacterium | reverse complement strand
ATTGCGCCTCGGCGCCCTCGGTGCGTCGAACTTATTCTTGCGCGAGCCCTAAGGACACGAACAGAAAGTAAATGGTCTACTCCCGGAAGATGCCCATGTCCACCTCCAGGCCCCGCTGACGCAGGTCCTCGTAGAACTTCGGGATGAAGCCCGTGGGGACGAAGCGCCCCGTCACGTTGCCGTCCTCGTCGAAGCCCTCCTGCCGGTAGGTGAAGATGTCCTGCATGGTGATGACATCCCCTTCCATCCCGGTGACCTCCGAGATGTGGGTGAGCTTGCGGGTGCCGTCCCCGAACCGCGACTGCTGGGCGATGATGTGGATCGCCGCGCCGATCTGCTCGCGGATGGCCTTCACCGGCAGCTCCATGCCCGCCATGAGCACCAGGGTCTCCAGGCGGGCCAGGGAGTCGCGGGGGGTGTTGGCGTGGATGGTGGTGAGCGACCCGTCGTGGCCGGTGTTCATGGCCTGGAGCATGTCCAGGGACTCGCCGCCGCGACACTCGCCCACGACGATGCGGTCAGGGCGCATCCGCAGGGTGTTTTTCACCAGTTCGCGGATGGAGATCTCCCCCTTGCCCTCGATGTTGGGCGGGCGGCTCTCGAGCTGCAGCCAATGCTCCTTGCGGATCTGGAGCTCCGCCGCGTCCTCCACCGTGATGATGCGCTCGCCGTCGGGGATGAAGTTCGACAGGATGTTGAGGGTGGTGGTCTTACCGGAGCCCGTGCCGCCGGAGATGAGCACGTTGCGCCGGGAATGGACGCACATCTTCAGAAAGTCCATCATCCCGGGCGTACAGGTGCCGTAGTGCACCAGCTCCTCGGGCCCCAGCATCTCGCGCTTGAACTTCCGGATGGTGACGGAGGGCCCCTTGAGCGCCAGCGGCGGGATGATGGCGTTGACCCGGGAGCCGTCCTTGAGCCGCGCGTCCACCAGGGGCGACGACTCGTCGATGCGCCGCCCCAGGGGGTTCACGATACGCTCGATGATCCCCATCACCGCCTTGTCGGAGCTGAAGGTCTTGTCCGACAGCACCAGGCGCCCGTCGCGCTCCACGTAGATCTGATCCGAGCGGTTCACCATGATCTCGGTGATGGACTCGTCGTCCAGAAACTCCTCCAGCGGCCCGAGGCCCAGCGCCTCGTTGAGCACGTCCTCGATGAGGGTGTCCTGGTCCACGAAGGCGGGGATGTTCCCCTGGCCATCGAGCTGCGCGACGATGTCCGCCACGTGGCCCTCGGCCTTCTCGCGCAGCTCCTCGTCGTCCAGATCGTCCATGTCCAGCCGTCGCAGGTCCATGCGCTCGATGAGGTGATCGTGGACCTCCCGCTGGATCTCGATGATCTTCTGCCGCTTGGCGTCGGACGGCGCCGCGGCGGCCGGGGCCTCGCGTTGCGGGCGCGGCGCCCGCTGGGGCCGCTGCCGCGGGGCCGGCGCCGGCGCCGGCCCTGCCTCCGCCTCGGCCGGGGCCGGGGCCGGGGCCGGCGTGACCATGTCCTCCGGGGCCGCCGGGGCGGCCCCGCCCGCGTCGCCCCCATCGGAGTCGGGCACCGGCGTGGCCACGTCGTGCAAATCCCCGCCCGGGCTGGGCGTGGCGGGCTGCGGCGGCGCCGACTGCGGCGCGGGCTGTCCCTGACCCGACTGCGGGCGGGGAGCCCCCCGCGACGGGCGCCGCGGCGGCCGCCGCTTGCGCTGCTGCGGCGCCTCCGGCGCCGGCCCGCCGCCGGCGGGCGCCGGCGTGCCGGCCGCTTGCGGCTGCCCCTGCGCCGGCTGGGGCGGGGGCGGCTGCTGCGCCTGCT
>CAYFWA010001234.1:0-1798 GCA_964346625.1 uncultured Myxococcales bacterium | reverse complement strand
GGTGATTGGTGCCTTCGTGAAGCACGGCCTGGAACACGGCGTTCTGGGGCGTGGACGAGAAGCGCTCGGTCTCCCACTGGGCGATGAAGCGGCGGTTGGGCGCGGTGCCGCGGGTCTCGTAGTACACGCCGCCGCCGCCGTTGCCCGAGTCCAGGTCGTCCCAAAGCGTGAAGATCGTCGGACCCGTGGGGCCGCCGGGGAGGCAGACGTTTCCGTAGGACATGTAGGAGTTGTCGAAGGTCATGGCCCCGTTCGTCTGGAGCGTGGCGTTGGTGAGCTGCTGGCCGTACATATCGAAGGTGAAGCCGATGGGCACCTCGGCGTAGGAGTCGTCCGACGCAACGGCCAGGCTGCCGCTGGCGGAGATGTCCTCGAAGGCCGACGTGATCACACAGCCGCGGTAGGTGCCGTTGTCGCCGAACTGGGTGTCGCAGGGCAGGCTGGAGGCCGCGGCCGACAGGGTCAGATCCACCGAGCCGTCGTTGGCGGCGTCCTGGGCGTCCACCACGAGGTACCAGGTGCCCGACCCGAGGGTGAAGGGCCCGGCGGTGCCCGAGGCCGCCCAGGCGGTGTCGACGCAGTCGAGCTCCGCCTCATCGCAGGCGCCGCCCTGATCCCGGAAGAGCCCCAGCACGTGGTTGCCCGTCTGGTTGGCCCAGTCGATGGTGACGTCGAGGTACTCCTGCAGGGTGAACGACACCACGATCTCCCGGCCCGTACCTGCGCTGCAGCTCGTGCTCACGAGGTTGTGCGATCCGGTGGTGGTCACCGTGGCGGTGCGGGTGCCGCCCAGGCTCAGCGTGCCGAGATCCCGGTCCACCAGGCAGGCGCCGGGCTCGCCCAGACACTGGTCATCGCAGCCGTCTCCCGCGTCGGTGTTGCCATCGTCGCACTCCTCCTGGGGGACGTCGATGACCCCGTCGCCGCAGCGCCCGACGCAGGTGGACGTGTCGTACAGACACGAGGCGTCACACGACAGGGTGCCCTCGTAGAAGTCGAAGTCCGCGCAGGTCACGCCCTGGAAGTCGGTGCCGTCGCAGTCTTCGCCCACGTCCATCACGTCGTTGCCGCACTCCTCGTGCAGGCAGTACTGGTTGCAGCCGTCGCCGGGCGTGGTGTTGCCGTCGTCGCACTGCTCCGAGGCGTCGAGCCGCTGGTTGCCGCAGATCTCGAGCCGGCACAGGTCGTCGCAGCCGTCGCCGGCCTCGGTGTTGCCGTCGTCGCACTCCTCGCCGGTCTCCACCAGCGAGTTGCCGCAGCAGGGACCCGTCTCGAGCTGGCAGGTGGGGCTGCAGCCGTCGCAGTCCTCGGTGTTGCCGTCGTCACACTGCTCGCCGGGGTCGATCTGCCCGTTGCCGCAGTTGTCCGGTGGCTGGTTGCCGTTGTCGTTGTTTTGGTTTTGCAGGTTGTTGTTTTCGTTGGTGTCCCCGGAGGATGGGCCGCAGCCCATCGTCCCCCAGCTCGCTCCGAGAAGGAGCGCCACCCCCAACGACAACCAAACCCGGAGCCACCTTCCGAAGTAGCGCTGTTCTTTACGATAATCATATGGAAAACGCATGTTTATACCCTCATTGCTCTAAAGGAGTACTGTATCATGAATCACAGAAATCGGACAGAGAAAGGGGACGGATCTCGAATTCTCGAATTTGCAGACAAGCAGAGAAAGGGGACGCGCAGAGAAAGGGGACGGATCTCGAATTCTCGAATTTGCAGACAAGCAGAGAAAGGGGACGGATCTCGAATTCTCGAATTTGCAGACAAGGAAAACGCTCTAAAATTACATTATAGCTGTATTCTT
>CAYFWA010001233.1:0-1798 GCA_964346625.1 uncultured Myxococcales bacterium | reverse complement strand
GCGCGAGCGGCCCATCGTTGCGGCGGCTGCCCCTCCCGCGGAATTGGAAATTTGGAACACCGTCCCCCCCCTCCCGCGCCAGGCTCACTCGATGGGACTCAGCACGGAGAATCCCTGCGCGCGGATCAGGTTGATGTGCAGCCCCGGGCAGACCTCGTGGTGCACACAGCCGGCGCAGCGCTGACTCTGCATCCGGTAGCGCCGTTCGATGTACACCTCCACGAACCGGTCCGGGTCGAGCCGCCCAGCGGCGTCGATCACCTCGCGGTCCACGAACCCGGGGGCGTCTCCGGGCAGCGTGCCGCCCAGACAGGGCGGCAGATCTTCGATGCGCGTGCCGCGGCCCGCGAGCGCGCCGAGCCGGGGATCGGTCAGATCAATCATCGTCTCCAGGCAGACCGACAGCCGGGTGGGCACGCGCACGCCCAGCACGAGCCCGGGGGGCAGCACGTCGGCGTGGTCGCAGACCCAGTCCCAGCCCGCGCGATCCACGAGCAGCTTCACCTCGGGGATGGACGCGGCCAGCGCGGGCGCGATCTGCTCCGGGGCGCGCACCACCAGTCGCCGCACCCGCCGTTCAGCGAGGGCGCCGCTCGCGGCCATCGCCTCCAGATCGTCCACCGAGCCGAGCTCCCAGATCTCGTCCACCCCGGGCGCGGGCAACGCGAGCGCGACACTCGCCGTGGGCGCGACGACCCAGAGCTGCCGGAGCCCGTCGGCGAACTCCGCCAGGTCGGGGGGCTGCTCTCCACCCGCGAGGGTGACCCGCAGCGCAGGCAACTCCCGGGCGGCCACCCGCTCCTGCAACGGATGCAGCACATCGCAGAAGTGCTGCAGGTAGCACACGTCGCAGCGCTCGTCCCGGCACGGAAGCGCGGTGCCCTTCTCCACGAGCCGGGTCATGTGCTGGTGGCGGCCCCGCACCTCGTCCACCAGCTTGTGGGGGTCCTGGATCAGGTGCTCGTAACCCTCCAGCACCTCGGCGGGCAGCCGGTTCGTCCAGATCACCAGCCCGCGCCGCTGGCCGAGGGCGAAGACCCGCTCGAGCTCGGCGCGCAGCAAGCCGGGCTCCACGGCCAGGGGCACGCACCGCTGCTCATCCGAGAAGGCGCGCCCGAAGGGAACCAGGTGCAGCAGGTCGAACTCCCCCACCCCGAGGTCGGCGTAGTGCGAGACCGTCTCGGTCAACGAGCCCACGTTCAGGCGGTTGATCACCACGTCCACGCTCACGATGAGGCCGGGCTCTGCCAGGGCTCGGCGCAAGGCCCGGTAGGCCTGCTCGAAGGCACCGGCCACTGCGGTGATCCGGTCGTGCACCGCGGCCCGGTGGCTGTGCAGCGAAAAGGTGATCTCGCCGAGCCCCGCGGCCACGGCCTGCCGGAAGAACTTCCGGTAGGTGAACATCCGCCCGTTGGTGATGGTCTGCACGCGCTCGTAGCCCACCTCCCGGCCATAGCGCACCAGCGCGACGAAGTCGGGGTGGATGGACGCCTCTCCCCCGCTGAGGATCAACCGCGACGCGCCTGCCGCTCGACCGGCATCGATGTCGGCCCGCACCTCCTCTACGGTCCGGAAGATCGGCTCGACGAGTAGCTTGGCGTCGAGACAGAAGCAGCAACGGTTGTTGCAGGCGTAGTTGATCCGCACCCAGTGCCGCTGCTCCAGGGACGCGGTCTCTTTGACCTCGACGGCCAGGCGGACCGCGTCGATATCGGGGGGCTCCGTGGTCATCAATACGCGGTAAGGCCCCGATCACGAATTATCTGATCGTTCAGGCCGTCGATCCATCCCGGCTGGC
>CAYFWA010001232.1:0-1803 GCA_964346625.1 uncultured Myxococcales bacterium | reverse complement strand
CCCCTCTTTGCGCTCCCCTCACTGCGGGTCGTGGGGCTGGTGCTGGAGGCGTTGGGTGCGGGCGAGCTCGGGGATGGGGAGGGCGACGGCGGCGAGGATCACCAGGCCGCCGAAAAGCTCCAGCAGGCCGGGCCAGTCGCCGAACACGAGGCCGGCCAGCACGTAGGCGAACACCGGGGCGGTGAACAGGGCCAGGGTGGCGTGGGCGGCGGGCAGGTAGCGCAGGGCGCGCATGAGGCTCAGACGCGACAGCACGGGGCCGCACAGGGCGGCGGTGGCGGCCAGGGCCCAGATGTGGGCGCCCACCAGCGCCACGGTGCCCAGGCGGCCGGGCAGCAGCGCCACCATGGCGGCGGCCATCCACAGCCGCATGGTGTTGACCTGCAGCGGATGGATGCGCTCCACGTTGGGGCGCACCACGAGCTGCATGGCGGCGAAACCCGCCGCGGCGAGCACCGCCCAGGCCACCCCCGCGGGGTTCACCCCTCCCGCCGTGCCCACGGTGCCCTGCAGCAGCAGGTATCCGCCCAGGGCCAGCACTACCCCGATCCAGAAGCGCGGACCCACCTTCTCCCGCAGCAGCAGCAACCCGCCGAAGGCCACGAAGATCACCTGGGTGCGGATGATCACCGACACCAGGCCGGGGTTGATGGACAGCAGCGCGCGACACACCGCCTCGTTGCCCGTGGCCGAGGCCCCACCGAGCACCAGGGCCACGAGCCAGGTGGTGCGGTCCCACTTCCAGGCACCCGCGCTGCGGGCCGAGCCGTCGACGTCGGCGCCGGAGCGGGCCCGCGCTCGCAGTCGGACCTGGGCGACCCCATCCACCACGGTATTGATCACCGACGCGGCCAGGAGCATGGGTAGCACGAGGCCGGCCGGGCCCACCTCCGCCGCAGCCGCCTTGTACGGTATCAGATAGCCGGCAGCCAGCGACGATCCGAGCCCGCTCCACAGCAGGCCGATGAGCCAGGGTCTCTTCATGTCGTTTCCGGGTCGAGTCTGTGGTTCGCCTCACACCCACACGCGGCGGGGGTTCGCCCGGCGGATCTCGCGCTACGGATTGCGCACTGCGGCGACCCTAGACGCTGCGCGACGCTTCGTCCAGTTCGCGGAGGTGGTGGGCGGGCGCCGGAAGCCGGCATGCGCTATATTGTGAAAATGACTGACGATCCAGGGACTGCGGTCGAGACCCTCCCTGCGCCCGAAACCGCGGGGACGCTATCGCTGGAGGCGGCGCTGGCCCGGCGGGCCTGCGCGCGGCGCTACAGCGGCGCGCCGCTTTCGCGCCCGGCGCTCGGCCAGCTCCTTTGGGCGGGCCAGGGGCGCACAGACAGCAGGCGTCGCACCTGTCCTTCCGCCGGGGCCACCTATCCCCTGGAGCTCTACGTGGTGGAGCCGGCCGGCCTCGGCCACTACGAGGCCGACGGGCACCGGCTGCGCCGCCAACAGGCGGGGGACGAGCGCAAGGCCCTGGCCGCCGCCAGCCTGGGGCAACGCGCGGTGGCCCACGCGGGGGCGGTAATCGTCATCGCGGCCGACCGCTCGCGCACGAGCCGCCGCTACGGCGAGCGGGCCGAGCGCTACGTGATGATGGAGGCCGGCCACTGCGCCCAGAACCTGCTGCTGCAGGCCACGGCCCTGGGCCTGGGCGCCGTACCCATCGGCGCTTTCGAGGATCAGCGCATTGACCGCCTGCTGGGGCTGCCCGCCAGCCAGCAGGCCATCTACCTCGTGGCCGTGGGCCACGTTACGCCTCGTTAGCTCCGAAGTCGACCGGGACTGCCAAGCGGAAGGCCTGCC
>CAYFWA010001231.1:0-1807 GCA_964346625.1 uncultured Myxococcales bacterium | reverse complement strand
GGCGACTGATATGTATCAGGGTTGAGTGGGGCTATGTCAGGATCTCTGGAGTCAGGTTTCCGCCGAACCAAAACAGGCTTCCGCGAACGAAGCAAAAGACCGTGGACAAGGTCTGCAACTATCTGATCAGGAACAAAGCTTTCATGCGCTATGACGAGTACCTCGCGGCCGGCATGCCCATCGCTAGTGGGAATGTTGAAGGCGCCTGTGGACATCTGGTCAAGGACCGCATGGAGCGCACGGGAGCGATCTGGTCGGACGCTGGCGCGGAGGCTGTCCTCAAGTTGCTCTCGATTGAGAAGAGTGGCGATTTCGAGGAGTACTGGGCATACCATCTCCAACAGGAACGGGAGTGGAACTTCCCGGATGAATGGCAGGTTGCGGCGTAATCTGGCGTGGATCTAAAAGAGCCGCGCCCAAGTCGAAAAAGACCTACTGGGGCTTTTTCAACGACCGCATGGTGAGCTTCAAGAACAAGCAGGTGGGCGAGCGCTGTCCGGCCTGGATGAAGGTCTGCGAGGGCGCGAAGATCCGGGGCAACGTCTACCGGGGCAAGCAGAAGCTCCGTCAATTCGACATCGTGACGGACAAGGTGCGGGACTAGCACGCCCCGCGGCTTGGGCTCAGGGCTGTTGCGCAGGGAGCTGGTGGGCGCTCACCGTTCCGTTGTAGTTGGCCAAAAAGAGCACGCCTTCGCGGATGAGGAAGGTGAAGTTCACCCGCTTGGGGTGTTTCACCTGGGGGACCGGCGGCACCGTGAGGCTCCAGACGATCCGCCCGTCGGCTCGATGGTAGGCGCGAATGACCCGGGGCCCCTCGATGGCGACCACGGCCCACGCCGGCGTGTGCACCAACCGCGTCACCCGTCCCTCGGCGGTGGCCTTCCAGCGGCCGCCGCGGCTGCGGGGCAGGGCGCAGCTGACCTCGGTGCCGTGGTAGCGACAGGGCAGGGTCGGGCCGCTGGATCCCGGCACGCCGCCGACCTTGCCCGAGGCAAAGGGAGGCTTGACCGGTCGACCATCGGCGAGGTTGAGCCGCACGGTCTTTGCTCCGTCCTTGAGCAGCACCCGGTTCCCGCTCCTGCGAAGGTACCGCAGGGGCGTGGCGCCTCCCGAGTATCGCCAGCGGACCTTGCCCGTCCCCGGGTCCAGACACAGAAGCTGCTTCGCCGGGTTTCCCACCGCGGCGTACGATCCCGCCGTGACCAACAGGCACGGGGACGCGAGGTCCACCACGCGGCAGGTCTGCTGTCGGGTGGAGACCGACCAGAGCGTCTTCAGCGCGGCCGGCCGCGCCGTGGGTGCCCCGGCGGGCGCCTTCGCCGGGGCACGGGAGGCACCGGAGGCACGGGAGGCACCGGAGGCACCGGAGGCACCGGAGGCCCCAGGGCTACCTCCCGGACGCGCCGTCGGGGCAGCATTCCGTTCCGGGCGTGGGGCCGTGCTCTCGTCGCGGGGGGAAGCGGCCGGTCCACAGTGCAGGGTTACGGGCGCGAGCACCAGGCCGAAGAGCGCCAGCGCCGTCTTCCTCCGCTTGGTCCTTTGCATGGCCCGGTTTCGTTCGGTTCGAGGGTCGGCCCCTCGGTGAATCCTTCGTTCGGTCATTCGCATGTCATCCTTCTGCCGCGTGAGGTCATGATGCAGCATCAACGGTCCGCGCCGACGTCGAGCACCATCAGCACGTCGTCGATCACATCGCCTTCGATGCGGAAGCGATCGATATTCAACCGATGAGCAACGCAGCCGGCCGAAAATGGATCGGCGGCCTGAACGATCAGATTATTCGTGATCGGGGCCTTAGGGCTCGC
>CAYFWA010001230.1:0-1811 GCA_964346625.1 uncultured Myxococcales bacterium | reverse complement strand
TCGGCCGCCGCGGTCTCGGCCGCCGCGGTCTCGGCCGCCGCGGTCTCGGCCGCCGTGGTCTCGGTCGCCTCCGAGTTGGCGTCGGTGTCAGCGGCGCAGCCGGTCTCGGCCTGCTTCGCCGCGGCTGCGGTAGTGGCCTGTTCCTGTTCCTGCTCCTGCTCCTGCTCCTGTTCCTCGCCGGCCATCTGCACCTTGGCCGAAAAGGACAGGGCGCTCATGCCGTTGACCAGGGACTCGAAGAGCACGACCCCCCCGCGGAAAAACGGCCACCGCAGAAAGCGCAGCCGCTCCCACAGCGAGCGCCACTTTTGCTCCTTGACCACGAGCTCGCCCGCCGGGCCGCGGCAGACCACGGCCAGGGAACGGGGCGACCGCATCATGACCCCTTCCATGACGGCCTGGCCCCCCACGTTGAGCTTGGCGCTCGACGCGGTGATCAGCGTGCGTCCGGGGCACCGGGGCAATCCGCGGGCGGGCGGTTCGTCGGGCAGGGAGGGGGTTCCCGGATCACCGTCCGGGGTTGCAGGAGGGGGCGACACGAACCCGGGGTTTCGGGCAGCGCGGGGAGGAGGCGACACGAGCCCGGAGGCTCGGGGAGCGCGGGGAGGACGGCCCATTGCAGGGCTACTTCTTCGCGATCCGCCCGTACTTGCGGTTGAACCGCTCCACGCGGCCGGCGGAGTCCACCAGCTTCTGCTTGCCCGTGTAAAACGGGTGGCAGGCCGAGCAGATTTCCACGGTGTAGTCGCCCGCGGTGGAGAAGGTCTCCACCTCGTTGCCGCAGGCGCAGGTTATCTTCGCCGGCTTGTATGCGGGATGAATGCCTATTTTTGCCATGATCTCACCTGCTTGATTTTCTAGGTCCAAAAACGGGCCCCTCGGCTCGCTTCGGCGGGCCCGCTGCGAGGCGGGCCCACGGGGTGAGGATGTATAACGCCCGTTCCGGGTGATTTCAAGGAGAAAGGGTGCAATGAGTGATGGGGAGCGGGAGCGCGCGTGGGCGCTGGGAGCGCGCGTGGGCGCTGGGAGCGCGCTGGGAGCGCGCGTGGGCGCTGGGCGCGCGCGTGGGCGCTGGGCGCGCGCGTGGGCGCTGGGCGCGCGCGTGGGCGCCGGGAGCGCGCGTGGGCGCCGGGGCGCCGGGAGCGCTACTGGGACATGGAGTCCACGAACTCGCGGTTCGTTTCGGTCTTGGACAGCTTGTCGCGCAAGAACTCCATGGCGTCGATGACGTTGAGCGGGTGCAGAAGCTGGCGCAGGATCCACACCCGGTTCAGGATCTCGGGCGGCAGCAGCAGCTCCTCCTTGCGCGTCCCGGACTTGTTGATGTCCAGGCAGGGGAAGATGCGCTTTTCCATGAGCTTGCGGTCCAGGTGGATCTCGGAGTTGCCCGTGCCCTTGAACTCCTCGAAGATGACCTCGTCCATGCGGGAGCCGGTGTCCACCAGCGCCGTGGCGATGATCGTCAGGCTCCCGCCCTCCTCGATGTTGCGGGCGGCGCCGAAAAAGCGCTTGGGCTTGTGCAGGGCGTTGGAGTCCACACCACCGGACAGGATCTTGCCCGAGGGGGGCACCACGGTGTTGTAGGCCCGGGCCAACCGGGTGATGGAGTCCAGCAGGATCACCACGTCCTTGCGGTGCTCCACCAGGCGCTTGGCCTTCTCGATGACCATCTCCGCCACCTGGACGTGGCGGGCGGCGGGCTCGTCGAAGGTGGAGCTGATGACCTCCCCCTCCACGCTGCGCGCCATGTCGGTGACCTCCTCGGGCCGCTCGTCGATGAGCAGCACGATCACCATCATCTCCGGATTCTT
>CAYFWA010001229.1:0-1813 GCA_964346625.1 uncultured Myxococcales bacterium | reverse complement strand
CCCAACTCCAACTAGCGCCCAACTCCAACTAGCGCCCAACTCCAACTAGCGCCCATGAGCCAGCGAGCACCAAATGGTCAATAACAGCACCGAGACCCGTGACGCCCTGTGCGGCATCTGCCCCGCGGGCTGCTTCATCCGCGCCACCCTGCGCGACGGCCGCCTCGTCTCCGTAGAGCCCCGCCCCGATCACCCCCTGGGCACCCTGTGCACCATCGGCCGCCACTCCCCCGACATCCTGTACGACCCCGATCGGCTGCGCCAGCCCCTCAAGCGCATCGGCCCCAAGGGCACCTACGACTTCGAGCCCATCTCCTGGCGGGAGGCCATGGACACCCTGGCGCGCCGCCTGCAGGAGACCAAGGCCGCGTGCGGCCCCGAGGCCACCGGCATCTACACCGGCCGCGGCAGCTTCGACATGGCGATGTGCGACCTGTATCAGCCCG
The DNA here is from genome assembly GCA_964346625.1 of uncultured Myxococcales bacterium. Classification (GTDB taxonomy): domain Bacteria; phylum Myxococcota_A; class Polyangia; order HGW-17; family JAJRWW01; genus CAYFWA01. Next base: position 1,367 of record CAYFWA010001229.1, on the reverse strand, counting down.
AGGGCGTGGCCGTGTCCTCGGCCTCCAGCGTGCTGTTTCCCTTCGGCTCGCCCAACACCCTGGGCGTCGGCGCGCTGTGCTACGTCGCCTTCGCCATGATCGCCCCCCACGTGACCTTCGGCGAGATGCTCGGCACCCTCGACCCCGACATCGAGCACGCCCAGCTCGTGGTGGTCTGGGGCGCCAACCCCGCCACCGACTCGCCGCCTTTGATGAACGACCAGATCCTACGCGCCCGCGCCCGCGGCGCCGAGGTCATCGTCATCGACCCCCGCAAAAGCGAAACCGCCCGCGAGGTGGACGCCGAGTGGATCCCCCTTCGCCCCGGCACCGACGGCGCCCTGGCCCTTTCCATGCTCGGGGTGCTGCTCGACGAGGAGCTGCACGACGACGCCTTCGCCGAGACCTGGACCGTGGGCCTCGACGAGCTCGCCCGCTACCTGCAGCACTTTCGCCCCGAGGCCGCCGAGGCCATCACCGGCGTGCCCGCCGACACCATCCGCCACCTCGCCCGCCGCCTCGCCGCCGCCCGCGGCGCCGCCCCGGTGATGTACACCGGCCTCGAGTACTCCGACTCCGGCGTGCAGGCCATCCGCGCCGTGTTCACCCTCTGGGCCCTCGCCGGCCAGCTCGACGTCCCCGGCGGCCTGCTCATCCGCCAGCGCGACACCGGCTTTCCCCAGCAGCGCCGCTACCTGCAGCAAAACCCCGACCCGCGCCACGCCCTGGGCCGCGACCGCTTCCCCATCTACAGCGACTACCGCGGGGAGTCCCACGCCATCTCCCTGCCCCAGTCCGTGCTCGAGGGCGACCCCTACCGCATCCGCGCCCTCATCGTGCTCGGCGGCTCCATCCTCACCTCGTGGCCCGACCCCGACCGGTTCCGCCGCACCCTCGAGGCCCTGGACTTCCTCGTCACCATCGACCGCTACCACACCGCCGACTCGGCCTACGCCGACCTCGTGCTGCCCGCCACCACCGGCTACGAGATCGACTCCTTCATGCGCTACGGCCCCATCTTCGCCCTGCGCGAGCGCGTCGTCCCCCCCGTGGGCGAAGCCCGAAACGACCTGCTCATCCTCGGCGAGCTCGCCGACCGCCTCGGCTACGGCCACCTGTATCCCCAGACCGAGCAGCAGGCCATCGAGCGCGCGCTCGAAGACACCGGCTACACCATCGAGCAGGTCCGCGCCGCCGGCGGCTGGGTCCAGCTCCCCACCCCCATGCCTCAGTACCGCAAGTGGGAAAAGGGCGGCCTGCGCCCCGACGGCGCCCCCGGCTTCGACACCCCCAGCGGCAAGTTCGAGATCGCCTCCAGCATCCTCGCCGAGCACGGCTACGAGCCGCTGCCCGTCTACACCGAGCCC
>CAYFWA010001228.1:0-1814 GCA_964346625.1 uncultured Myxococcales bacterium | reverse complement strand
TCCGGCCTGCGGCTCGGGCAACTTCCTGTACGTCACGCTGGAGCACCTGAAACGCGCCGCCGACAGCCCCTCGTGACGCACGAGTCGCCCTGGGTCCACCACCTGCCGTGAGCGCCCCGTCGCCCGTTGCGGCGTGATGGGCTCCCTCGAAGTGCTCGTCCTCGTCGCTTGTCGATTTGCGGCCGACCAGGCAATATGAAAGCGGTGAGCCGAGAACGGATCAGTCGGGTGGAGCACGCACGGGCGGCGCGCGAGGCGCGCGGCGAAGGGGAGGCTTTCTTTGCGCGCGGACACCCCCTCGCGCGCCTGATCCGCGCGTTCTACTCGACGCTTTGCGAGGCCCTGGCGGACTACGATCTGAACCTGCTTTTCAACCAGACCGCGGATCCCGACGACCCCCGCAGCGCGTTTCGCAAGGACTACGGGGCGCTGCCCCGGGGACACAACCACCTGCAGGGCAAGACCCGCCTCATCATCATCACCCCCACGGCGGACGACTACCCGGACTTCCGAGCGGAGATCGAGCAGCGCGTGCAGGGATGATACGGATGTCCCTGCCGCTGGTCGTGGCGGTGGAAGTCGCGCGAGTCACCGGTGGCGCGCCGAGACACCTCCACGCGATCGTCGTGCCGCGCGCTCACGGGAAGACCGAATCGCGTCGCGGCGCGTTACCCCGATCGTGTTACGATGAAAGTACCCTCGATCCGTCGGTGTGGATGCGCCGGGAGGGGAGTCAAGCGCAGGAGGCGGCATGCCGGATGACATCACCCTGATCAACCTGAACATGCTCTACGTGCGCTACTACGACAGCGTGGAGCGGGAGTACCACGTGCCGCTGGGGGTGCTCTACCTGACGCGGGTGCTGCAGGATGCGGGGCTGCGGGTGGACCTGCGCGACTACCAGCGCAACACCTACGAGGATCCCTTCCAGCCGGAGAGCATCTGTGATTTTCTGACCGACAGCGCCGACCTGGTGGGCGTCTCGGTGATGGCGAACCTGTTGCCCTTCGCCATCAGGGCGCTGCGGGAGCTCAAGCGCCGGCACCCGGAAAAGACGGTGATCCTGGGGGGCGTGGGGCCGGCGTCGGTGGAGGAGACGATCCTCGGGCGCTTCCCGTGGATCGACGCCGTCGCCGTGGGGGAGGGGGAGCGGATGATCGTGCCCCTGGTGGAGGCCCACCGCCAGGGCCGGGATTTTTCCGAGGTGCCGAGCCTGGTGTGGCGCCGACCCGACGGGGAGGTGCAGCGCAACCCGCTCGCGCCCCGCATCGAAGACCTGGACGAGGTGCCGTTCCCGGCCTGGGACCGGGTGGACCTGTCGCAGTACGAGGGCTACGGCGTGATGACCTCCCGAGGGTGTCCCTACCCCTGCACCTTCTGCTCCGTGGCGCCCATCTGGGGGCGGCGGGCCTACCACCGCTCCCACCAGAACATCGTGGACGAGATGGCGGAGCTCCAGCGCCGCGCCGGCGTGGATCTGTTTCTGTTTCAGGACGAGTTCTTCGTGTGCACGCCCGCCCAGGTCACGGCCTTCTGTGACACGTTGGCCGCGTCGCGCCTCGGCGTGGACTGGAAGGCCTTCGGCCGCGTGAACCTCAGCGAGCCCGACATGATGCGGCGGATGGCCGACACGGGCTGCATCGAGCTGCGCTTCGGCATCGAGTCGGCCTCGGAGCGGGTGCTCGAGCAGAGCCGCAAGGGCTTCACCCCGTCGCAGGCCGTGGAGATCGTCTCCGAGGCGGTGTCCATCTTCGACCGGGTGGACGCCTTCTACGTGTGGGGCTTCCCCTTCGAGACCATGGATGACTTTTACC
>CAYFWA010001227.1:0-1817 GCA_964346625.1 uncultured Myxococcales bacterium | reverse complement strand
GGGGACGGATCTCGAATTCGAGAATTCGAGATCCGTCCCCACGTCCCCCCCCCCACGTCCCCTTGAGCGAGACGATCCCACGCTGCGAAAGCGCGCCGCGGAAGCCGAGCTGCAACAGCGGCCTGCGGAATGAACAGGCCCGAAGCCCTCAGGGAACGGGCGCGGATACGAGGTCGGCCGCCCTCGGCGGGGGAGACGCGCCCGGGGCGAGGCCGCCGCGCGACAGGAGCTGCAGGGAGGTCACCTGGCCGCGGATCCGGGCGGTGTAGACCTCGTGTCGCACCAGGCGACCCTGCCGCCAAAGCTGCGTCCACTGGCCGGTGAGCCGGAGTTGCCCCAACACCAGCGTGGCCGACTGCCAGCGCAGGCCGACGCGCGCTGTGGCGGCTGCGACCTCCTGCTGGAGCTGGCGGCGCACCGCGGCCGGATCCGAGCGCGCGAGGTATCGCCGGATGGTGACGAGCACCCCCGCTCCGCTGAGGGTATGGGTCACGGCAGCTTGCGGCCCGCTCGACCACTGCACCAGGCCCGGTCGAAGCGTGGAGGCGTAACAGAGGCGCAGCCCGGCGCCGACGAGCGCCCGGCCGGCCGGGCACGACGGCGCCGCGGCGCGACGCGCCGGGCTCGCAGAACGCGGCGTGACGGGACGCGGCGCGCGGGCGCTGGACCCGGCGGACCGCGAACGGCGAGCAGGAGCCGCCGGGGACCGCGACCCCGGGTGACGCGGTTCCTCGGGCCCGTCGGCGACCTTGGGGTGGGTTTGGGTGTCTGCGTCGTCGAGGTGGCCGCCAGCGCCGGTGCTCACTCCCCCGGCCGCCCCGGCGGAGTCCTCGTCGGAGCGCAGCCCCACCCACAGCGCGCCGGCCAGCAGCGTGATCCCCAGCGCGGCGATCCCGGTGCGCACCGAGCGGCCGCGGGGGCTGCGCCAGCTCGGGGCATCCCCGTCGGCGGGGGACGGAGACGGTGGCCCGAGCCGGTCGGGGCCGGCCTCATCCTCTTGCTCCGCCGCAGGGCGCGCCGGAGCCCCCCGCCGCACGGTGGCGGCTTCGCGATCCACGACAGGCGCCTTTCTCCGCCGCGGCGCCGTTGGCGCCTCCCGATTCACACCCGCCTCCGCTTCTTCATGATGCTCCGGAGAATGCTCCGGAGAATGCTCGAGAGGAGGCTCAGGAGAATGCTCAGGGGGATGCTCAGGAGGCTCGTGCTCCGGGGCGCCAGGGAGGGTGCGTGTGCGCTTCTGCGGCGCGGGCTGCCGCCCAGCGGCCTTGGGCCGCCGCCGAACGGCCTTGGTGGGCGTGGGCTCAGCTCCCGCGGCGCCTCCCCTGACATTTGCCGCCTCCCCGCCATCCCCGCCGTTCGCGCCATCCCCGCCTTCCCCACCTCTTGCGCCTTCGCGCACGCGGTCGATGGCCTCGCCCATGCTGGTGCGTAGCTTGGCCCGCGCCACGCAGTCGGCACAGTGCAGGGCGCCATCGGGCAAGCTCTCACCGCACAGCGGGCAGATGGGCACCAGGAATCCTCCGTCGCAACCCCCCATCTGTACCGCATCGGGGTCCGGACTGCCAAACCCGCTTGGGGGATACCCAGGATCGCTCACCATGAGGTCATGGCCGGTGCCGCGGCGGGGCCCGGCGCCCCTGCGGGGCGCCGGGCCCCCACCGCAGACGCACGGCCGCACCCCCACCGCTGGCGCACGGCCGCACCCCCACCGCAGACGCACGGCCGCACCCCCACCGGGTGGAGAGGTGGGGACGGATCTCGAATTCTTCAATTCGGGTGGAGAGGTGGAGAGGTGGGGACGGAGAGGTGGGGACGGA
>CAYFWA010001226.1:0-1819 GCA_964346625.1 uncultured Myxococcales bacterium | reverse complement strand
CCCTACCCGCCCTACCCGCCCTACCCGGCACGCCGGGCCACCTCGGTCTCCAGCAGGGGAAGCAGGGCCTCGTACTCGGCCTGCACGCCCGACAGAAGCGCCGGGCTCCCCTCGCAGCTCCCGGACTTGCCCAGCAGCTCCAGGGCGAAGCAGAGCTGGCTCAGCCGCTCGGCCCCCAGGTTGGCCGAGCTGCCCTTGAGGGAGTGGGCCGCCGAGCGCAGGGCCTCGGCATCGGTTCCCTGCACCGCCGCCTCGATCTGGGACAGGGCCACGGGGGCGTCCTCGCGGTACATCCGGATCAGATCGAGCACCAGCTCCCGCCCGAAGTCCCCGCCGCCCAGCGAGGTCTCGTAGGCCTCCAGCGACGACGCGTCGAGCCGGGGCATCTGATCGGCCTCGGCAGCGATGGCGGTTGGCTCCGGGGGCGCCTCGCGCGGTAGCGCCTCGCCCGCCGGCGCCTCGCCCGCCGGCGCCTCGCTCGCAGGCGCCTCGCCCGCCGGCGCCTCGCTCGCAGGCACCTCGCCCGCCGGCACCTCGCTCGCCTTCTTCTCCGCCTCCGCCTCCGCCTCCTTCTCCGCCTCCGCCCCCGCCTCCACGGCCCGCCGAGGGCTGCGCTCGAGCACGGCGGCGAGCTCCTCCACGTCGATGGGCTTGGACACCCAGTCGTCCATCCCGGCCTCGAAGCAGCGATGCCGCTCCTCCTGGAGCACCGAGGCCGTCATGGCCACGATGCGCGGCCGGTCCTCTTCCTGCTCCTCGCCGCCCGCCGCCTCCGCCGCGGCGGCCCGGATGCGCCGGGTGGCCTCCAAGCCGTCCATCTCCGGCATGTGGACGTCCATGAGCACCACGTCGTAGGGCCGGCGCTCCAGTGCGGCCAGGGTCTCCACCCCGTTTTCCGCGAGGTCGGCGGAAAAGCCCATGCGCTCGAGGGTGAGCAGGGCCACCCGCTGGTTGATGCGGTTGTCCTCGGCCAGCAGGATCCGCAGGGGGTGGCGGCGGCCGAGATCTCCGTCGAGCACCGAGTCCCCCTGGGCCACCGAGTCCGCCAGCTCCGGCCCCGCGATGACCCGCAGCAGCGCCTGCTGCAGGGCGCGGCTGCCCCAGGGCTTGGTGACGCTGGTGGCGAAGAACTGCTCGCTGGGCGCGCGCTCCTGCTGGGTGAAGGGCTTGAGCAGCACCAGGGGGATGGCCCGAAAGCGCGGGTCGCTGTGCAGCCGGCTGGCCAGCGCGTCGCCGTCCATGTCGGGCAGGTGCCAGTCCAGCAGCACAGCGTCGATCCCCGCTGCCCCCGTTGCCTCCGCCCCCCCTTCGGCGTCGCCGTCGCCCTCGAGGCGCTCCACGACCTCCTGCGCGGTGGCCACGGCCCGCGCCTCGAGGCCCCAGCCGGTGAGCTGGCGCTGGAGGACCCGGCGCACCGCCGGGTTGTCCTCGGCCACGAGCACACGCTTGCCCTGCAGGGCCTCCGGCGGCGGCGCGAAGGCCTTGGCCATCCCGGGCACGTCCTCGGGGGTGGCCCGCGGCACCCGGGCGGTGAACGAGAAGGTGGAGCCCTGGCCGGGGATCCCGTCGGAGGTGGCCCACAGCCGCCCGTCCATCATCTGGCACAGCCGCCGTGAGATGGTGAGCCCGAGGCCGGTGCCCTCGAACACCCTCGTGGTGGAGCTGTCGGCCTGGCTGAAGGCCTCGAAGATGGCCTCCAGCCGTGCGGGGGAGATGCCGATGCCCGTGTCCCGGATGTCGAACCGGAGCTCGCACGCTCCTTCTTCAGGGGGGATGTCCCATCCCCCCTCGCCCCGAAAAAGCGCGGTTTTTCGGGGCT
>CAYFWA010001225.1:0-1819 GCA_964346625.1 uncultured Myxococcales bacterium | reverse complement strand
CCGGGATGGATCGGCGTCCCGAGTGCAGAGTTTATTTTGACCCGCTCCCTAAGCTCTGCGCCCATGCTCGTTGTCTTAATGCAAGGACCGGGCTATCCTATGGATATGAATGAGCCCGCAAAGAAGCTGCTGGACGAGGCGCTGCGTCTCTCGACAGACGACCGGGCAGCCCTGGTGGCCGAGCTACTGGCCAGCCTGGATGCTTCCCATGACAGTGACGTCGAGGCCGCCTGGGCGGCCGAGATTCGGCGCCGCGTGGACCTCGTCGGCGAGGGAAAGGCGGTGTTCGAGGACTGGGACTCGGTCAAGAAGCAGCTTCGTCCCGAGGGATGAGCAGACGTGTCAGCATCGAGCGCGCCGCCCGGGAGGAGCTGGCGGCAGCCATGGAATGGTACGAGGAGCGAAGACCTGGACTCGGAGAGGAGCTCCTCGATTCCGTAGACGAAGCGATCATCAGGCTGCTCGAGAATCCGGGCATCTCCTTTCCCATACCCGGATGTCCCCCGGGGTTTCCCGCGCGCAGGATGCTCGTGAAAAGGTTCCCATACGCCATCGTATTCATGGAATCGGCGGACGAGGTGCGCATCATCGCAGTTTCGCACATGAAGCGACGGCCAGGTTACTGGATCTCGAGAACCTAACCCGGCGAAGCCGGAACCTTTTGGGTTCCGGCTACCCGATTGCGTGTCGTGACGCCCAATGTCTTGCCGCAATTCGGCAGCAAAATTAGGGAATCGAGTCTCGTGGCGCGCGGAGCGAGCGTGATATCGTCCGCGGATGATCCGGATCGCCGACAACCTGCACGCCCTCGACGCGCGGGTGTCGGGCGCGCTGGCGGCGCGCGACCCGGCGCCTTTGCGCCGGCTCACGCGGCGCCTGGTGGCGGCGGGGGCCCAGGGCGTCGATCTGAACCCGGGGCACCTGCCGGATCGGCGGGCCGACGTCATGGGCTTTCTCGTGGACGCGGTCCAGGCCGAGACCGAGCTGCCGCTGGTGCTCGACAGCCCCCGCCCCGCGGTGCTGCGCGCCGGGCTCGCGCGGTGCCGGAGCCCGCCCATGCTGGACGCGCTCACCGGCGAGCCCCACCGCCTCGCGGGCGTCCTGCCCCTCGCGGTGGAGCGCGACCTGGACCTCGTGCTGCTGCTGGTGGACGCGCGCTCGGCCGTGCCCGCCACCCTGGAGGAGAAGGTGGCGCTGGCGCTGGAGCTCTGCGAGCGCGCCACGGCGGCGGGGCTTTCGGAGAGCCGCCTGGTGGTGGATCCGGTGCTGCCCAACCTCCGCTGGCCCGACGCCGAGGCGCAGCTTGACGCGGCCGTGGAGGTGGTGCGGCTCTTTTCCACCGGGGAGCTGCTGGGGCGTCCCCTGCGCACCATGGCCGGCCTGTCGAACCTGCGCAGCGGCCTCCGGCGCCAGGTGCCGCCCGACGTCGAGGCCGCCGCCCTGGGCCGGCTCGAGGCCGCCGGGCTCCACTACGCCCTGCTGGATGTCTTCGCTTCTGCATGAAAATTTACCCACCAAGGACCTCATCACGCCCGACGAGCACGAGATCCCCGGGAACGTGGCCAAGGAGGTGATCACCGTCATCGCGGACTGGCTCGAGAGGTCGTCCACCCGCGGTGGAGGCCAGGGCGGTGCGGGCAGCGGTGCTACGGGCGGGGCCCCCGTTGAGGGTGTCGTGCCCGATGTCTGCGTCGGCGTTGGCGGTGGCTCTGGCGTTGACGGTGGCGTTGGCGTTGGCTCTGGCGTTGGCGTTGGCTCTGGCGTTGGCGCTGGCGGTGGCTCTGGCGCTGGCGGTGGCTCTGGCGCTGGCGGTGGCTCT
>CAYFWA010001224.1:0-1827 GCA_964346625.1 uncultured Myxococcales bacterium | reverse complement strand
AACGGACCGACCGAAGGTCGGTCCTAGTTCATACCTTGACGTATTTAACCGACGAGCGACGCCGCGGGTCGGAATGGCTCGGCGGCCGCATGCCGAAGTCATCTTTGCACGAGCCCTCACGTCCCGCCGCTGTGGCGAGGTGCGCCCTGGCAGCGGCCGCGCTGCTGGCAGGGACCGGCGCACCGGGTTGCCAGAAGAAGACCGATCCCGAGCCGCCGTTCACCGGGACCGCGGCCCCCCGCCCCGCGCCGGCTCACCCCACTCCTCGCGACGATCCGCGATTTCAGTGCCGCGAGGACCGGCACTGCGTCGCCACCTGCGCGCTGGGCGCCGTGAGCCGAGCCTGGTGGAAGCGCCACGGAGCCCCCTACACCGGCTGCGAGGACGGCTGCGCGAGCAAGGGCTACTTTGCCCGGTGCGTCGAGCGCGCCTGTGTGACCTTCCGCCGGTACAACGGCACCGTCTCACGAGTTGCGCACTGCTCCTTCCGTCCCCTGCCCCGGCCGCGGCCCCGGCCGCCGCGGCGCCCGACGCACCCGGCGGGCGCCTACCGCTGCCGCGCGGACGCCGACTGCGTGGGGACCTGCGCCAGCGGGGCGCTGAACCGTGCGTGGTACGAAACGCACGAGCAGCAGCTCCGACGGTGCCGCGACGGCTGTCTGGGGCCCGGCATCCGGATCCGTTGCGTCGAGGGCGTGTGCACCACCTTCAACCACCGCACCGGAATGAAAAAACCCGTGTTATCGTGCACCCGCAAGAAGATCGCCTGGCGAAAGTGACGGCGTCGCCTCGCCGCCGCGGCCGCGTTGATTCCGCGAGCAAGGAAACTCCACTCCCCCACGTGCGTTTTGTCATGAACCGTTCGCTGCTCCCTGCAAGATAGAGGTTGCCCATGCGACACCATCGCCGACTCCCCGCGCTCCCCTGGCTCGCCGCCGCCGGCGTGCTGGCCCTTACCATTACCCAGGCCTGGCACCTGCGGGGCCCCGTGTCCGCCGAGGCGGGCAGCCGCGACGCGGCGCTGGCCGTGGACAAGGGCCCCCTGGAGATCAAGCTCCACGGGAGCACCCCCACCTTGGCCTGGTCCCCGGACTCCGCCCGGGTGGCCGTGGCGAGCGCCTTCGAGTACTACGGCTTCTCCCAGCGCGCCCGCCGCTACCGGGCTCACACGGGGATCTACGTGGTGGACCCACAGCGCCGCACCCACCGCAAGGTGAGCAAGAGCCAGGGCTACCACCCGCTGTGGCTCGACAAGCGCACCGTGGCCTGGGGACACTCCCCCTACGAGCTGGGCACGGCCGGCCTGTACGTGGCCCGCCTCTCCAAACGGGGGGCCAAGGTCCGCCGCGTGGGCACCTTCAAGGGGGTCTATCACACGCGGCGCGCCAAGAAGGGACGCGCCGTGGTGATGTACTCCGGCTTCCCGGAGTACAAGCGCTGGGTGCGCGTGAGCCTCAAGAACGGCACCTTCACCGCGGTGCCGGGCGCCGCCCGAAACTCCTGGAGCGCGCCCGCGAAGGCGGTGCGCTCCCAGTGCCGCCAGAAGGTGGGGGCGGTGCGCGCCCGGATCACCCCGTCGGGGCGCTACCTGGTGGAGACGGCCTCCCAGAACGTCCCGGTGCCGGGCAAGGCCTACCCGTTCTACAACTACAACCAGGGCGGCGGCCGGTCCTCCTGCTCGCGCAAGGGCCACTGCGGTCCGGTGAAGCCCTGCCTGTCGCCCAACGGTCGCTGGCTCGCCTACGTCACCCCGGCCGGCCCGGCGGGGCGCTTCGCCCTCCGCGTGATGCGCATCCCCAAGTAGCCTCACCGCCTCCCCCCCCTCCC
>CAYFWA010001223.1:0-1828 GCA_964346625.1 uncultured Myxococcales bacterium | reverse complement strand
CCCCCCTCGGATCATCGCCTGACCTCGTGGAGCCATTTGCCCGGCGGCGGCCACAGCGCAAATGGCTCCACGAGGTCAGGCGATGATCCGAGGGGGGAGTCCGTGATATGCTGTAAAGAAGGCGAGAGTCGTTCGGAGGTCGAGCCATGCAAAGGACCTGGTCGGTGATGTTGGTTGGTGCGTTGGGGCTGGCGTTGTCGGCGTGCGCCTCGGCGGCGGTGCGCCAGGTGACCGACGGCGGCGGGGACGCCGGGCCCGGCGACGGCGGTCAGCAGGCCGTGTGTGGCAACGGCCTCATCGAGCTGGGGGAGCAGTGCGACGACGGCAACGTCGACGACGGGGACGGCTGCAGCGCCCAGTGTCAGTTCGAGGGCTGCGATCCCACCACCTGCGCCAGCGGCTGCTGTGATCTGCAGGGCAACTGCGTGGGCGGCACCGAGGACACGGCCTGCGGCTCCGGAGGGACGACGTGCGAGGACTGCACCGTGGCCAACGAGATCTGCAGCGAGCAGGCCTGCGAGGCCCTGCCGAGCTGCGTGGAGGGCGACACGCTGCCCTGCGGCAACTGCGGTACCCGGATCTGCGACGCCAGCGGTCAGTGGGGGCCCTGCTCCGGGGAGGGGGCCTGCGCGGCGGGCACCACCGACACCGGCGGCGGCTCCTGCGGCAACTGCGGCGAGCTGCAGCGTACCTGCGACAACAACTGTGACTGGGGCACCTGGGAGTGCGTCAACGAGGGCGTGTGCAGCCCGGGCTCGCTGGACACGGGAGGTTCCTGCGGCAACGGCGGCACCGAGCAGCGCACCTGCGAGCCCACCTGCGTCTGGGGGGACTGGAGCTGCGAGGGCGAGGGCACGTGCACCCCGGGCACCACCCAGACGGGCAGCTCCTGCGGCAACTGCGGCACCGAGGAGCGCACCTGCGACAGCGCGGGCAACTGGAGCGCGTGGAGCTGCGTGGGGGAGGGCGTCTGCAGCCCGGCCACTACCCAGACCGGCGGCTCCTGCGGCAACTGCGGCACCGAGCAGCGCACCTGCACCAATAGCTGCACCTGGGGCTCGTACACCTGCACGGGGGAAGGGGAGTGCAGCCCGGGCACCACCCAGACCGGCAATTCCTGCTGCTACGACGGAAACTACGAGCAGACCTGCACCAACTCATGCACCTGGGGTGGCTCGGTGTGCGTGGGCAACACCTCGTGTACGGTGACGGGGCACCTGACCTGTGGGGAGCACAACGACCCGTGCAGCGAGCCGGGCCGGGACTGGCGCTGCGTCTACTCCGCGTACTGGGGGACCACGGTCAGCCAGTTCTGCGAAGATGGCATCTGGAAAAACTACAACCTCACGCCGTCCAACTGCGAGGGTTGCTGTCTGAACTGGTCCTCTGCCTGCGATCAGTGACGCGACGGCGACGAGCGGCCCAGCCCAGGCCGATCAGGGCTACGGGGAGCAGCAGGGGCAGCAGCGGCAGGCCCGGCAGGCCCGGCAGGCCCGGCAGGCCCGGCAGGCCCGGCCGCCCCGGCCGCCCCTGGGGGCCGGCCGCCGACGGGGGACCGGCCCGGGAGTGGGCACAGGCGCAGCCGGCCCGGGGCTCCAGGGAGTCGGGCCGGTAGGCCGGGTCCGCCTCGCCGCCCGCGTCGGGGCGGGCGTCGGGCTGGGCCACCGTTGAGTCCGCCTGGATGCCGGTGTCGGGCGGCGGCGCGGCGTCCGGCACGCCCGCGTCGGGTTGGATGGGGGGGCCGGTCTGTTGCAGGAGCTACAGAAACTCGTGCACGTTCAGGGGGAATGTCCCATCCCCCCTCGCCCCGAAAAAGCGCGGTTTTTCG
>CAYFWA010001222.1:0-1832 GCA_964346625.1 uncultured Myxococcales bacterium | reverse complement strand
CGTTGGCGGCGTTGGCGGCGTTGGCGGCGTTGGCGGCGTTGGCGGCGTTGGCGGCCCGCCACCGGCAGCCTGGCTACTCCTCGGTCTCCTCGAACAGCTTGGCGGCCTTGAGGGCCGAGGTCTCCACGGCCTCGATGAGGGCGATGGGCAGGCCACGCTCCTCGAGCTTGGTGATGCCGTCCACGGTGCAGCCGCCCGGCGTGGTGACCTGGTCCTTGAGGGCGGCCGGGTGGGTGCCGGTCTGCAGCACCAGCCGCGCGGCGCCCAGGCACACCTGGGCCGCCATGCGCTTGGAGGTCCCGCGGGGCAGGCCCATCTTGACCCCACCCTGGGCCATGGCCTCGATGACCTTGAACAGGAAGGCCGGGCCGCAACCGCCCAGGGCGGTGCAGGCGTTCATGTGGCGCTCGTCGAGCCGCTCCACCTCGCCAATGGTGGAGAAGATGTTGCGGCCGATACTCAGGTGCTCCTCGGTGGCGGCCTTGCCCGGACAGAGCACCGTGGTGGAGGCGCCCACGATGGCCCCCAGGTTCGGCGTGACCCGGATCACCGGCACCGCCCGGGACAGCAGCTCCTCGAAGCGCCGCGTGGGGATACCGGTGGCCACCGACAAGAGCAAATGGTCCTCGGTGAGCAGGTCGTCGATCTCGTTGAGCACGGTGGTGACCTGATCCGGGTGGACGCAGATGACCACCACCTCGGCCTCGGCCACGGCGGCGCGGTTGTCCGTGCCCAGCTTCACGCCCAGCGGCTCGAGGTGCGACAGCGACTGCGCGTGTCGCGCGGTGACGTGGATCCGCTCCGGGGGCAGCGCCTCGGCGCGCAGCAGCCCCTTGACGAGGGCGGTGCCCATGGTTCCGGCGCCGCCGATGAGCGCCTGGCTACGTTCGAGTGTCATGGTCGTCACTCCTGTCTCTTGCGAAGATGCTCCTCGCTCCCGGGGCTGCTGAGGGTCACTCGGCCGGCTCGTGTCCTTCGGGTGGCTCCGGCAGCGCGGCCTGCTGGATCACGGCGTCCACCACCGCCTGCAGGGCGGCGCGGCCCCGGGAGACGTCTTGTGCTCCCAGCGCGTGCTGGACGAACCCCAGGTAGTCGGTGCGCCCCGCCGCGGCGTTGTGCGTCGCGAACCGTGCCCCCAGCGACCCGGGGAAGGCCTCCCGGGCTGCCACCGGATCGGCCTGCAGCGCCTCCTGAAGCCGGGGCCAGGCGGCCACGAGCGTTTCCTGCTCGCGGACACGCTCCTGGTGCCAAAGCCGTGCGCGGCCCGGCTCGACGTCGCCCGCGGGCGCTTTGTGCCCCGACGCCCCACCCGCCAGGGCCCGCCGGTGCCGCTCCACCGACCGGGGGAGCTTGTCTGCCAGGCGCCCGAGGCGCTTGATCCGCTCCGCGATGCCGGCGCGCACCTGCGCCCGGGCGGCCGCGTACAGCCGTGCGGCGTGGGCGTCCTCGTAGTCGGGAGAGGTGACCCCGGGGATCCGGACCCGGGCGTACCAGACGTCCAGGGCCCAGAGGTTGGCCACGTACCCGATGGTGCTGCGAAACAGCCAGGCCACCGGGCCGTAGCGCTCGGTGTCGAAGGGCCGGCTCACCACCGGGGGCGGCTCGCCATGAAGCTGTCCCTCGCCCACCGAGCTTCGGACGCCAGCCCCCGCGGCCAGCACCGCGCCGAAACCCACGTGCACGGGGCTCACGATCTGGGTCTGCCCCCCCACGAAGATACGCGGCTCGCGCAGAAACACCCCGCGGGGCACGTCCCCGAACAACGAGGCGAGCTTGTCGCCCCGGGGCGTGAAGTTGTAAAGCGCCATGGTGCTGCCGATCTCGGAGTGGTC
>CAYFWA010001221.1:0-1836 GCA_964346625.1 uncultured Myxococcales bacterium | reverse complement strand
GCCGGCGTAGCCGGGCCCTCGGGAGCCGGCGTAGCCGGGCCCTCGGGAGCCGGCGTAGCCGGGCCCTCGGGAGCCGACTCCGCCGGGTCAGGGACCAGCGCGGCCGATGACCGCGATGCTGGCCATCACCGCCTGGGTGAAGCGCAGGAGCTGGGCGCCGATCCAGGGCCCGGCCACCACCAGGGCCACGGCCACCGCGGCGATCTTGGGCACCAGGTTGATGGTCTGCTCCTGGATCTGGGTGGCGGCCTGCAGCACGCCCATGATCAGGCCCACCACCAGCGCGGCCAGCACCGGCGGCGCGCTGCACACGAGCACCAACAGCAGGCCCTCCTGGGCCACGCGCAGCACCGCGTCGGTCATGAGGACCCTCCTTCGATGTCCCCGGCCGCCGGGGGACGCGAAACCATCGCCTGGCGGGCGTGGGCGCCCGTCGCGCTCATAGGTACCCTCCCACCAGGCCCCGCGTCAGCAGATACCAGCCGTCCACCAGCACGAACAGCAGGAACTTGAACGGCAGCGAGATGGTGGTGGGCGACAGCATGTGCATGCCCAGGGCGAGCAGGATGTTGGCCACCACCAGGTCGATCACCAGGAAGGGCACGAACAGAAAGAAGCCGATCTGAAAGGCCTCCTTGAGCTCGGTGACCAGGAAGGCCGGCACCAGCACCAGGAAGTCGTCGGGGCCGATTGCGGCGCGATCCTGCGGCTCGTGCATCTGCCGGGCCATGGCCAGGAAGCTCTCGCGGTCCCGCGGGTGGGCGTGGCGCTTGAGAAAGGCGCGCAGCGGCCCCGCCGCGTCGCGGGCCGTGGAAAACAGCGTCTCGAGCTGCTCCGCGGTGCTCCCCTCGCCCTGGCGCAGCTTCTGCACGCCGGGGGCGGCCTGGCGATACGAGTCGCGCACCACCGGCGACATGATGTAGGCCGACAGCACCAGGGCGAGGCCCGTGATCACCAGCGTGGGGGGGATCTGGGGTGTGCCGATGGCCGAGCGCAGCACCGACAGCACCACCGCCACCTTCACGAAGCTGGTGAGCATCACCAGGGCGAAGGAAAGCAGCGACAGGGCGCCGAGCACCACCACCGTCACCACCGGGCTGTCGAGCAGCCGGTCGCCGGCGGGCGCCAGGGCGGGCAGCACCGCCGGCGCCAACGCCGCCGCTGGCGTCAGCGCCGCCGCCGGCGCCAGCGCCGCTGCCGGCGCCGGGATCGGCAGCGCGCGCGTACGCGTACGCGTCCCCGTCAGCCGGCGGTCTCCCCTCATGGCGAGCACCCTCCCTCGTCGCCGCGCCCCGGCGATTCGCCCCCACCCGGGGGCTCTTTTCGCGGGCGCCCTCCCTCGTCGCCGCGCCCCGGCGATTCACCCCCACCCGGGGGCTCTTTTCGCGGGCGCCCCAGCTTCTCGCGAAGCACGTCGGCAAAGCGTCGCGGCGCGCCCACCCCGGATCCGGTTTCGCGCAAGGCCTCATCGACCTGCGCGCGCTCGAGCTCGGTGATCAACCGGACGCTGCCCTCGGCCACGCCCAGCAGCAGGTAGCGGCCGGCGGCCTCCACCAGCACCACCGACCGGCGGCCGTCGAGCGTTTGGCGAGCCACCACCCGCAGGGCCCGCCCCCCGCCGGCGGCGCCCGGCGTGAGGCGCCGCAGGCCCCAGCGAAGCAGGATCCACACCAGGGCGATGACGATGGCCAGCGCCAGCAGCGTGCGCAGCAGCAGCCCCCCGTACGAGGGCAGCTCGGGCGCGGGCGGGGCGGGCGTCCTCGCGGCGGCGTCGGGCGTCCTCGCGGCGGCGTCGGGCGCCATCGCGGCGGCGTCGAACGTCCTCGCGGCGGCGTC
>CAYFWA010001220.1:0-1838 GCA_964346625.1 uncultured Myxococcales bacterium | reverse complement strand
AGAGACGAGAGACGAGAGACGAGAGACGAGAGACGAGAGACGAGAGACGAGAGACAACCGGCCATGGACCACGAGCAAATCGATTCCATCATCGAGCGACACCAGGCGGAGCCCAGCGCGCTCATCCAGATCCTGCTGGAGATCCAGAGCGAGCTGCGCTGGCTTCCCGGCGAGGCCCTGCATCGGGTCAGCGAGCGCCTCGACGTCCCCCTGGCGCTGATCCAGCACATCGCGACCTTCTACAAGGCCTTCAGCCTGGTGCCCAAGGGGCGTCACGAGGTGCACATCTGCATGGGCACGGCCTGCCACGTGCGCGGCGCCCCGCGGGTGCTCGACACGGTGCAGGATCTCATCGGGATCAAGCCCGGCGAGACCGACCTGGAGCTGAACTACAGCCTGGAGACGGTCAACTGCCTCGGCTGCTGCGCCCTGGGCCCGGTGATCGAGGTGGACGGCAAGACCCACGGCAACGTGTCCACGGCCAAGACCGCGGACGTGCTCGAGCAATACGAGTAGCGGCGAATCGAGGTTCATCATGGCACGGTTGTGCTCGGCTCAGGAGCTACAAGACTACCGGCAGGGCCTCGTCCCTGCGGGCGCCACCGCTCGCCCCTGCGTCTCGGTGTGCGCCGGCGCGGGCTGCCTCGCCTCGGGCGCCCAGGAGGTCATCGACGCCTTCCGGGCGGGCATCGCGGAGCAGGGGCTCGACGCGGACGTGGACCTCCAGGGCACGGGCTGCCCGGGGTTCTGCGAGCAGGGGCCGGTGGTGGTGCTCCACCCGGCCCAGACCTGCTACCTCAAGGTCAAGCCCGAGGACGTGCCCGAGATCATCGAGACCAGCCTCAAGAGCGACCAGGTGGTGGAGCGGCTGCTTTTCAAGGACCCGGCCACCGGCGAGCGCGCGGCCCGCGAGTCCGACATCCCGTTTTACCAGCACCAGCAGCGGACCCTGCTGTCGAGCAACATCCAGCTCGACTCCAAGCGCATCGACGACTACCTGGCCCTCGGTGGCTACTCGGCCCTGTCCAAGGCGCTGCACGAGATGACCCCCGAGCAGGTGCTCGAGGAGATCAAGGCGGCGAACCTGCGCGGCCGCGGCGGCGCCGGCTTCCCGGCGGGCAAGAAGTGGGAGGGCTCCCGCAACGCCCCGGGCGAAGCCAAGTACGTCATCGTCAACGCCGACGAGGGAGACCCCGGGGCCTTCATGGACCGCGCCCTGCTCGAGGGCAACCCGCACTCCATCCTGGAGGGGCTGATCATCGGCGGCTACACCATCGGCGCCCGGGAGGGGTTCATCTACGTCCGTCAGGAGTACCCCCTGGCCGTGGAGAACATCACCCTGGCCATCGCGCAGGCAGGCGAGCGGGGCCTGCTGGGCGAGGACATCCTGGGCTCGGGCTTCGACTTCCGGGTCACCGTGCACAAGGGCGCCGGGGCCTTCGTCTGCGGCGAGTCCACCGCGCTGATGACCGCCCTGGAGGGCCGGGTGGGGGAGCCCCGGCCCAAGTACATCCGCTCCAACGTCAAGGGGCTGTGGGGCCAGCCCAGCGTGCTCAACAACGTGGAGACCTGGGCCAACGTGCCCCTGATCGTCAACCGGGGCGCCGACTGGTTTTCCTCCGTCGGCACCGAGGGCAGCAAGGGCACCAAGATCTTCTCGCTGGTGGGCAAGATCCGAAACACCGGCCTGGTGGAGATCCCCATGGGCCTGCCCCTGCGGGACATCATCTACAAGATCGGGGGCGGCATCCCCAAGGACAAGCAGCTCAAGGCCGTGCAGACCGGCGGTCCCGGAAGAATGCGCGGAAAAGATTCGTAATTCGGACTCCAAATCAGGT
>CAYFWA010001219.1:0-1852 GCA_964346625.1 uncultured Myxococcales bacterium | reverse complement strand
GCATCCACTTCCGGGCGCACCCGGACCCGACCCCGGCCCCGGCCGCCCCTCGCCCGGAACCCGCTCGCCCGGCACACGCTCGCCCGGCACCCCCTCGCCCGGCACCCCCTCGCGCTGCTCTTGCTGCTGCCCACCCTGGCGCTGCTCGCCTGCGCCTCCGGAGACGACGACCCCAACAACAACCACAACGGCACCCCGGACGCCGGCACCGACGGCGGGCTCCCCGCGCCGGTGCTCGATCAGGTCAGCCCGGATCGGGGTCCCCTCGCCGGCGGCACCGCGGTGGAGCTGTCCGGGGCCCACTTCCAGACCGGCCTCACGGTGACCTTTGGCGATGAGCCCGCCACCGACGTGGTGGTACACGACGCCGGGCGGGTCACCTGCGTCACGCCGTCGGCGGACGCCACCGGGCCCGTGAGCGTGCGGGTGGAAAACCCCGACGCCCGGTCGAGCCAGCTCCAGGGCGCCTTCACCTACGAAGAGGCGATCCAGCCCGGCCCCACCTGGTGCCAGCTCGTCCGTCCGGAGACCGCCGCGGCCCAGACCGGCGAGCCCACGCCGCCCATCTACGGGCGGGTCTTCGGCGAGGGGATCACCGAGGGGCCGGGGGCCGGCGCGGGCATCAACGCGGAGCTCGGCTTCGGCCCCACCGGCACCGACCCCGCCTCCTCCGGCCAGTGGAGCTGGACGGCCGCCGTGTTCTCGGCCGACGCCGGCTCCGGCGACGACCAGGACGAGTACGTGGCCAGCCTCACCGTGGGCACCGCAGGGGACTACGACTACGCCTACCGCTTCGCCCGCGCCGGCGATCCCCCCGGCGCCTGGCTCTACTGCGACCTGGACGGCTCGGACGACGGCTACGCCAGCGCCCAGGCCGGCGCCCTGACGGTGAGCGGCCCCACCGCGCTGACCCTCACCGACGTGACCCCGCCCCGCGGCGGCGTGCTCGGCGGAGACACGGTGACCCTCACCGGCACCGGGTTCACCGCCTCCACCACGGTCTCCTTCGGCCCGACGGCGAGCGCCAGCGTGACCCTGGTCTCGGCCACCGAGCTCACCGCCGTGGTCCCTCCGGGCGCCGGGGCCGGGGCCGTGGACGTCACCGTGCAGAACCCGGACCCCGACAGCGACACCCTGCCCGGGGGCTTCGAGTACCTGGCCGTGTTCACCCCCACGGTGGACGGCGACCTGGCCGACTGGGACGCCGCGCTGCTCGCGGCCAGCAACACGTTGACCAGCGACTGGACCGGAGCGGAGCTCTCCGCGCTGTACGTGGCCTTCGACGACACCCAACTCTATCTGGGCATCGAGGGCCAGGTGACCACCAACCAGGCCATCGTGGGCTATCTGGACGTGGACTTCGGGCAGGCCACCGGGCTTTGGGACATGAGCAACATCACCGACGGCACCGGCAACATCGACGCGGCGCTTTCCGGCGTGCTCCAGGTCACCGCCACCGGCTACGGGGCGGAGCTCGCGTTTGCCTCCAAGGAGATGAGTGAGGTCATCGACGGCCTGAACGACGCCGCCGGCTGGCGCGGCCTGTCCAACCCCGCGGACATGCCGTGGCTCGTGGGCACGGTGGACGCCGGCCCCGGGGCCCAGGCGCTCGAGTGCGCCATCGCCCTGGATACGCTCTGGCCCGGCGGCGTCCCCGCGAGCGGCGCCGACGCCGCCCTGGTCGTAAAGATCACCGACTACGAGGGCACCGCCTACGCCAACCAGTCCCTGCCCGAGGACGCCGGCGGCGCCACCGCCTCCCAGGTGCTGGTCTTCCGCGTCTATCCCGCGGGCCAGTACTAGAGCACCGAACAGTTTGAAAGACGGCTGCAATCGCGCAGTTGCGGCATCT
>CAYFWA010001218.1:0-1853 GCA_964346625.1 uncultured Myxococcales bacterium | reverse complement strand
CGTCAATGTATTCGCCCTCCTCGCTTCTTGACAGCATTGCGCCTCGGCGCCCTCGATGCGTCGAGCTTATTCTTGCGCGAGCCCTTACGTCCTCGCTCCCTCGGTCACCGTACCTACGGGTACGGCTCGGTCGGTCGCTGCGGGCGCGGCCGCGCGGCGCTCCACGAGGCTCGGTCCTGATTTCTCCCGAACGCTGCTAGTCTGATAGTCTGATAGTCTGACTCGCGTCGGTTTCTCCCAGCCGGTTGTGCTCCCCAGCACCCAGCTCCAGTCCGCGCTCTGGGTGCCACGCCCCCCATCCGCGCGCCACTCGAAACACGCCAGCAGACCGAATTCGCCTATTTCCAGTTAGGGCTCGCGCAAGAATAACTTCGGCATTCGGCCGCCGATCCATCAATTCTGTCTGCGTCGCTCGTCGGTTAAATACGTCAATGTATTCGCCCTCCTCGCTTCTTGACAGCATTGCGCCTCGGCGCCCTCGGTGCGTCGAGCTTATTCTTGCGCGGGGCCATAGTTGAAACAGCGCCAGCCCATTGGCACACCTCTCGCATCAAGGGGCCGTGCAACGGACAACGAACCCATCGTCTGTCACAGTCGGCGACGACGACACGCTCGCGCGGCGCAGGCCAGACCCAGACGACCGCAACACCGCAACAAAGAGAAGAACGGAACCCCAAACCACGGAAAACGAAACCACAGGAGAAAAACCATGATCAAGGCCACCAAGTACGTGATTCTGTCCGCTGGCATCGTCGGGCTCATCAGCTTCTTCATGCCGCTCATCTCGGTGAGCAAGGCCGGCATCTCCGGCAAGCTCAGCGCCTACCGCATCGTCAAGGGCATCGACTCGGCCCAGGACGTGGTGAGCGACGCCGGCACCAAGGCCAAGGGCCAAGACGAAAAGGTCGCCGTGGCCAAGGCCAACGAGGCCCTCGGAGCCATCAAGGGCATCGTGCTCGCCGTGTTCTTCCCCGCCCTGATGATCTTCGTGTTCGGCCTCACCGGCACCCTGCGCAAGTCCTTCGGCCGTGGCCTGGCCATCCCCACGTTCATCTTCGGCTTGCTCGGCCTCGGCATCTCGGGCCTGCTCACCGCCGCGGCCTCGTCCACCGGCGGCGAGTCGGTGGCCGGCAGCGGGATGTACCTGCTGCTGCTGGCCAGCATCACCGGCACCGTGGGCGGCCTGGTGGCCATCATCCGCCCCGACCGCAGGGCCCTCACCGCCCCCGCCCCCCAGCTCGCCACCAGCCAGGCCTGAGAAAGGAAAGGGGACTCCGGGTCGCCCCCGGAGTCCCTTGATCCCGTCCCCCTGCGCTCCCTCCGGTTTTCGTCTCCGTCCTCTCCCCCTTCCCTCCCCGTCCAAATGCAGGTAGGCTCCCTTCCCGCACAAGGAGGCGAGCACATGACAATCTCTCGTAAAACCCTGGTCTTGATGGTGTCGCTGTCCCTGACGTGGGCGCTGGCGACGGGCTGCAAGCCCAAAGCGAAACGCGAATCCGGGGGCTCCGAAGCGACCGACGATCCGCGGGCGGGCATGGCCCGTGACATGGCCGCCCGACCGGCCATGGATCCCGACGCCCGCCGGGCCCGCCGCGCGCCGCCGCGACGCCGGACGGCCGCGGGCGTGATCACCGAGCCCGACCTGTGGCTCTCGGTGGACGACGTCAAAAAGGGCTGTGAGTCCCACCTGGCCAAGGCCAAGGAGATCGAGAAGCAGATCCTGGCGGTGAAGGGCAAGCGAACCCCGAAAAACACCCTGGAGGCCTACAACCGGCTCCAGATCCAGCTCGATCGGATCCTGCCAATGTCCGAGCTCATCGCCAACGTCCACCCCAAAAAGCCCGTGCGCACGG
>CAYFWA010001217.1:0-1857 GCA_964346625.1 uncultured Myxococcales bacterium | reverse complement strand
CCTGCATGCAGGTGGTGGAGCAACGGATCCTGACCACGCCCGCGTTCAACCAGTCCATCCCGGCTGCAGCGGATCAGGAGGACTTCGTCTCCATGGGGATGAACTCCGCGCTCAAGACGCGCGACATCCTGCGCACCGCGGATGGTATCCTGGGCATCGAGATGATGGCCGCGGCCCAGGGCCTGGACTTCCGGGACTTCAGCCCGGGTCGGGGCACCGCCGCCGCCAAGGCGGCCGTGCGCGAGGTGGTGGATTACCTCGACGAAGACCGCCCCCTGTATCGGGATCACAACGCCGTGATGGCCCTCGTCGCCGAGGGACGCCCCTTGCGCGCCGTGGAGGATGCGGTGGGTGAGCTCCTACGGTACTGAATTCATGGTTCAGGGTACGTCGGGAGGAGGGAACAGCTTGCCCGGGTTGAGCAGGCCGTGGGGATCCCACAGCCGCTTGATGGCGCGCATCATGGCCAGCTCCTGGGGCGCGTGCTCCAGCCGCATGTAACGCTGCTTGGCCAGCCCGATGCCGTGCTCCCCCGACAGGGTGCCGCCGCGGACAAGCAGCTCGTGAAACAGCTCTGCGCGGGCCCGCTCCAGGGCGGCGTGCACCTGCGCGCGCTCGGACTCCGGGGCGTCCGACAGCAGGTTGACGTGGAGGTTGCCGTCCCCGGCGTGTCCAAACACCGCCGCCTCGAGCCCGTGGCGGGCCGTGATCTCGCCGACCCGCTGGATCAGCGCCGGGAGCTCACCCACCGGCGCCGCGATGTCGTCGCCGAACTTGTAGCGGTGGCGCTCCTTGAGCCGCTTTGTGATGAGCCGGCGAGCCTCCCACAGTCGTCGGCGCTGCGCCTCGTCCGCCGCGATGCGGATGTCCGTGGCGCCCGCTGACTCGCAGGCCCGCCCACAGCGCGCCAGGTCGGCCTCCACGGCCTCGGGGGTGCCATCCACCTCCACCAGCAGGGCCGCCGCGGCGTTTTCGGGGAACCGATAGGCCGTGGCGCCCCGGACGTGATCGATGCTCTGGCGGTCCATCAGCTCCAGGGCGGCGGGGCGCTGTCCCTCCCGGGAGATGGCGAGCACGCCCTCGCCGGCCGCCGCCAGGCTCGGGAAGACCGCCAGGGCGGCTACCGCCGTAGCGGGGCGTGGCAACAGCCGTAAGGTGATCCGATCAACCACCGCCAGGGTTCCCTCGGAGCCCACCACCAGGGAGGTGAGGTCGTAGCCGGACACGCCTTTGGGGCAGCGGCGGCCCAGCGCCAGCCGATCCCCGCCCATCAGGGCGACCTCGAGGCCGAGCACGTAGTCCCGGGTGACGCCGTAGCGATAGGCGCGCGGCCCGCCCGCGTTCTCCGCGACGTTCCCGCCCAGGGTGCACGAGTCGAGGCTGGCCGGATCCGGGGGGTAGAACAGCCCTTCGGCCTCCACCGCGCGTTGCAGCGTGCCGGTGATCACGCCCGGCTCCACCACCGCGAGCTGGTTGCGGACGTCCACCTCGTAGATCTTGTCCATGCGGTGCAGCGACATCACCACGCCACCGCGCACGGGCAGCGCCCCGCCCGTCTTGCCCGTGCCCGCCCCCCGGGCGGTGACGGGGGTCTGGTGCTCCACGCATAGCCGCAGGGCGATGCGGATCTCCTCCGCCGTGGTGGGCTTGACCACCGCCGCGGGGGGGTAGGCGCCCAGGGGGGACTCGTCGCGACCGTAGGGCTCCAGCTCCGCCGGGGCGGTGACCACCAGACCACCCAGCGCGCCTTCCAGGTGTCGGCCGATGTCGTCAGGCATGGCAACTGAGGTATCCCACCCCATGGCGCGGTGCGCAAGGGGGGCGGCGCGGTGCGCAAGGGGGCGGCGCGGTGCGCAA
>CAYFWA010001216.1:0-1857 GCA_964346625.1 uncultured Myxococcales bacterium | reverse complement strand
CCACGGTGGTGCGGCACCTGCTGGGAGAGCCGTTCAACCTGGCCCCGCTGGGCCGCGAGCAGCTCGAGGCGACCGAGGCGGTGCTCCGGCAGCGCCGCGAGGCGGCCAAGGAGGCCGGGGTGACCGAGGCGGTCCAGACGCGGGCGGAGGAGGCGCTGGTCGACGAGGTAGTGGCTCGGACGCGCAAGCGGCTCGAGGCCGTGGCCGTGCCCGTGCCCGAGCGGCTCGAGCGCATCGTCCGGGTGTGGCTGACACCCCTGCTCGAGGGACCGTTGACCGC
The DNA here is from genome assembly GCA_964346625.1 of uncultured Myxococcales bacterium. Lineage (GTDB taxonomy): Bacteria > Myxococcota_A > Polyangia > HGW-17 > JAJRWW01 > CAYFWA01. The sequence goes on along the minus strand of CAYFWA010001216.1, from coordinate 1,577 downwards.
GAACGTCCTGCGCCGCGGGCCCCAGGGCGGAGCGACCGGGTGACCGCCTGCGTCGGCGGAACCGGGCGGGCGGCGCAACACTCGAATATCTCTTGACAAGGACGGGGTCGAGGCTATATGTCCTGCCCGATCCCCGGGGCCGGAAATAAAACTGCGTCCTCCGTGGTTTTAGCCTCGAGCTCAGGACTCAGGACTCCGGACTCCGGACTCAGAACTCAGAACTCAGGACTCAGGACTCCGGACTCAGGACTCCGGATGCAACCCGGGCCTTCGGCCCGGGCGCTGGGAGTCGGCAGACAGGGACGAGACATCCACGTTGCGTGGGTCGAGCGCCGCGCAATCCGATACTGGACACCGAGACCACGCACCCCGTACCGCATCTTTCACGCACCTGGATCGCTCACTTACCGAATCGTTCAGATACCGAATCGTTCACCAGAGACACCAGAGACAGCAGGGAACGGAACCCATGGCTTCACCATCAACATCACCGATGATCGAGGTCTCGAACCTCCGGAAGCACTACGGGCCCATCCGGGCCGTCGACAACATCAGCTTCTCCGTCAACCAGGGAGAGATCGTGGGCTTCCTCGGCCCCAATGGCGCGGGGAAGTCCACCACCATGAAGATGCTCACCTGCTTCCTGGCCCCCACCAGCGGGGAGGCCCGGGTGGCGGGGAGCGACGTCCAGACCGAGTCCATGGCGGTGCGGCGCACCATCGGGTACCTGCCCGAGGACACGCCGCTTTACAGCGCCATGACCGTGCTGGAGTTTCTCACCTTCGTCGCCGCGGCGCGGGAGGTGCCCAAGAGCCGGCTCAAGGAGCGGCTCCGGGTGGTGGTGGACATCTGCGGCATCGGTGATCGGATGGGCCAGACCATCGGCACCCTGTCCAAGGGGTTCCGGCAGCGCGTGGGACTCGCCCAGGCCCTGGTGCACGACCCCGACGTGCTGATCCTCGACGAGCCCACCTCCGGCCTGGATCCCAACCAGATCGCCGAGATCCGCGAGGTGATCAAGCGCCTGGGCCAGGAAAAGACGCTGATCCTCTCGACCCACGTGCTCAGCGAGGTGGAGGCCACCTGCAACCGCGTGATCATCATCGACCAGGGCTCCGTGGTGGGCGACGGATCCATCGACGTGCTGTCTCGCGCGCGCGAGGCCCAGGCCGGGTTCGTGCTCACCGTGGAGAGCGACCAGACGCCCAGCGCCCTGCGCGAGCGCTTCGCGGGGCTGAAGCAGGTGGACACCGTGCAGGAGGTCCCCTCTCCCCTGGGGCCGTCCTTCGTGATCACGCCCAAGCCGGACACGGATCCGCGGCTCGAGCTGATGCGCGTGTGCGTGGACGAGGGCTGGATCGTGCTCACCCTCACCCCCAAGGCGGCCAACCTCGAGGACATCTTCCGCAGCCTGACCCAGGGCCAATCCTTCGGCGTCGGAGGCGCGGCGGGGGCGGCGGCCGTGGCGGGCGCGGCCGTGGCGAAGTCGCGCGCCGCGAGCGCCGACGAGCCGGAGCCCAAGAAGAAGGCCGACGAAAAGAAGGCCGACGAAAAGAAGGCCGACGAAAAGAAGGCCG
>CAYFWA010001215.1:0-1859 GCA_964346625.1 uncultured Myxococcales bacterium | reverse complement strand
CTCACGGCACCACCCTCACGGCACCACCCTCACGGCACCACCCTCACGGCACCACCCTCACGGCACCACGCAGCCCAGCAGCGACTCCAGCAGGGACCCCATCGCTGCCCCGGGAGCGTTTTCTCAAGGCACCACGTAGCCCAGCAGCGACTCGGTGGTCTGGCCCTCGCAGCCCAGCAGCGACTCCAGCAGGGACCCCATCGCTGCCCCGGGAGCGTTTTCTCAAGGCACCACGTAGCCCAGCAGCGACTCGGTGGTCTGGCCCTCGCAGCCCGGATCGCTCGACACGAAGTGGTCCCCGCTGCCCGAGACGTAGCAGCGATACAGCGGCACCGCGCCGGCGCCCTGGGCGGTGTAGATGTAGCCCACCGGGCCCAGCGGGGTGAGCCCCTCGCAGCCCACGTCCAGCGACAGCAGGTTGTGCTGGCCTGCCTGGCACTCGTACAGGAGCTGCGTGCCCGGCTGCGGCGCTCGTGGCAGCAGCCACGAGGCCTCCGGGGTGAAACCGGCCGGCGGCAGGCGGCTCGAGGCCCAGTGCCCGCGGCTCGCGTGGCTGGATCGGGTGAGCCGCACGTAGGGCAGGTCCTCGAAGCCGCAGTCGAGCTGGGGCGGGCTCAGGTCGTTGCGGTTGGCCAGGGCCCAGGTGCTCCAGGCCGGCTTGGCGGTGTGATCGTCGCGCCGCAGCCCCAGCCCCAGGCCGCTGGCCACCTCGGCCGGGTGATCCACCATGCGGTGGTAGATGTAGCTCTCGATGCCCGGCGTGCCGAGCACGTTGCGCAAGGTGTCGCACACCGCGACCTGCTGGGCCGTTTCCGAGGACTGCGGGGCGAGCGAGTTGATGCCGCTCTCGGTGAGCTGGATCGTCCACAGCGACGGCCGGCTCGGGAAGGCCGTGCGCAGCCACCCCACCAAAGCCCCCAGGTTGCCGTAGGTCACCCGGGGCAGATCGTCGGCGGAGAACTCGGGCGACAGCAGATTCGGCGGGTAGGGGTGGTAGGCCACCCGCAGCGCCCGGCTGCCCACCCGGCTGTCGAGCCCCTGCAAAAAGGTCTTCACCGACAGCGTGGGGTTCTGGACGGTCGGGTCGTCGAAGGCCGTGCCGAAATGATGGGTGAACGACACCAGCACCTTGGCCGCCCCCTGGGCCGCCGTGATGCGGTCGTAGGCCTGGCTCCAGTTGGCCGCGTACGCGTCCATCCAGGCCGTGGAATCGCAGGGCGTGCCCTGCCCGCACCCGATGTCGAACCAGTCGTTGGTGTTCACCTCGTTGTGGATCACGAAGTCGGCGATGCGCCCGTGCCCGCGCAGCCCGTCGTAGCGCTGCGCCAGCATCCCCGCGAACCGCGCGAAGTCGGCCGGATCGTCGGGCTTGCAGAAGATCTCGAAGCCCGACGACACCGGCGTGCAGCTCGCCCCCAGGCCCTGCCGCGCCCAGGCGGGCACGCCGTAGACCACCGCGGTCACCACCAGCCCCCGGTTGGTCCACTCCGCGATGTCCGCGTCCACGGCCTGGTCGATGACGTAGCAGCGCCCGTCGTACTCCTGCTCCGTCCCCGCCTGGCAGGGCGGCGTGGTCACCACCGGCTCCCAGTTGGCCCACACCAGGTTCATGGCCACGCCCCCGGTGTTGTTGCCCGAGATGTCGTCCTTGTTGGACCAGAAGTCCGGCTGCAAGCCCTTGATCCGATACGCGCTGCGCGTCGGATAGGGCAACCCCGCCTCCGGCCCCGCGTCCGGTCCCGCATCGACGAGCGCCGCGTCGGGGCCCACCGTAGCGTCGTCGTCCACCGCCGCGTCTTCCCCTGCCCCCGCGGCTGTGTTCGCATTGGTCAGAACACTGTCGGCCTTCGAAGCCAGCA
>CAYFWA010001214.1:0-1861 GCA_964346625.1 uncultured Myxococcales bacterium | reverse complement strand
CCTGGGTGCGGGTCATCGACCACGGCGCCTACGCCATCACCTTACGGGTCTATCTCTGGGTGCCGGACGCCGACCAGCGCTGGGCGGCGCGCTTTTGGCTGTTCGAGCACGTGAAGAAGGCCTTCGACGCCCACGGCATCGAGATCCCGTTCCCCTACCGCACGCTGGTGTACAAGAAGGACCTTCCCCCACCGCCCCCCGCAGCCGAAGCGCGCTCCGCCGCGGCGGGCTGAGGCCCAACTTGATCACCCAGTTTTTTTCTATAGCGAAACGCGTTGTGATTCCAGATGCCTAGCTGTGATGGCCGAAATCCATGTGGATACGCACTTTGTTTCTGTTTGACGCATAACCTACGCTCCTTGCTGAGTCTCCCCCCTGAGGAGCAAACGGCCGCCCTCGATGAAAAGCTGGAGGTGCATACCTCGGCAGCGTTGGCCGCCGCCTCGGGCGGATCATCGAACGCCGAGAAGTCCATCGGTCTGCTACGGCTCGTGGCCTACTTCAACCCCAAGCTCTTTGTCGACATCCGCCGCCGCGCAGCCGAGCACTGCGAGAAGCTGCAGCTTCAGTCATACAGACCCAAAGGTTCAAGCTCACGTGACCATCTGCATGTTGGCGCTGCTGTGGAACGCCAGGCAGACGTCCAGCGGATCGCGCGTGGCCGGCTGTGCTGCCCTGAGGTAGTCCAGACTGACGGCCACTACGCTGACTGTCTCGGCCCGTCGGGGGAGGACTACTTGTCGGGCCCGTCGGAGGAGGACTGCTGGTCGGGCCCGTCGGGTGAGGGCTCCGGGTCGGGCTCGGGCGCCCACCAGAGGCTCAGGTCGAGGGCGACGGCCTCGAAGGGCGGGACGTGCACTGTGTCCTCGCCCTCGTGGGCAGAGTGAAGGACCCAGTGTGACTCCTGCAGGACGAAGACCTCGAGGGTGCGGGCCCGGGGGTCCACCAGCCACAGGTGGGGCACGCCCTCGCGGGCGTAGATGGGCATCTTGCGCACCCTGTCCAACGCGGCGGTACGGGGCGAAAGGACCTCGCAGACCCAGTCGGGAGCGAGGGTTGCGTACGCCGCGTCAGGCATCTCGGGCATCCGCTCGCGCCGCCAGCCTGCGATGTCCGGTATCAGCACGTCGGGACCGAGGTGGAGCTCGGGCTCGAACAGGATCCACCAGCCTCCAGGGCTTCCGCGATCGAAGCTGCTGTAGACATCGAAGTGAATGGAAGACGATGCCGCGGCGTGTCTGAGCGCCGGCCGCGGGCTCACCACGAGCTCGCCGCCGACGATCTCGCCCATGAGATGCTCGGGCAGCGCCTCGAGCCGGGAGTACAGGTCGTCTCCTCGCGACGATTTGACCATGGTCCGACTCCTCGATCCTGGCTCCTGGCTGCCGCAGCCGAGGCTGCCGCACCCGCCGCAGCCACGGCTGCCGCACCCGCCGCAGTCGAGGTTGCCGCATCCGCCGCAGCCGAGGCTGCCGCACCCGTCGCAGCCGAGGCTGCCGCACCCGCCGCAGCCGAGGCTGCCGCACCCGCCGCAGCGGCATCCGGCTCGGCGGCCAGGTCGGCCAGGTCGGCCAGCGACTCGGTACAGCCTACCACACCTTGCCTGGCCGAGTCGTCCTGTGGTCCACTCGGAGCACCTCCTCGCCGGTACGGCCCACCACACCTTGTTTGGCCGAGTCGCCCCCGGGGAGGCCCGCAAGGGCGTGATGTGACCGGCTACCACTCAGCATTGTTTAGGGCTCGCGCAAGAATAACTCCGGCATTCGGCCGCCGATCCATCAATTCTGTCTGCGTCGCTCGTCGGTCAAATACGTCAATGTATGAACTAGGACCGACCTTCGGTCGGTCCGTTACCGGCGCT
>CAYFWA010001213.1:0-1866 GCA_964346625.1 uncultured Myxococcales bacterium | reverse complement strand
GGGGGAGGCGGCGCGGGGGCTGCGTCGCGTGGGGGTGAGCGTCCGCCTGCGGGATCGGGCGGCGCTGCGGAGCCTGCGCGCGCTGGAGGGCCGGGGGCTCGAGCTGACGCGTCACCGCGGCCGGCTCATGGGCCTCGGCACGGTGTACGCGGTCCGGGTGACCGAGGCGGGCCTCGCCCGGTTGGCACGGGCGCCGTTCGTGCGGCGGGTGGAGCTGGACATGGTGTCGCCCTGGCCTCCGCCGCTGGACTACACCGCGGACGAGATCGGGGCGCCCGCCGTGTGGGCGGCGCTGGACACCGCGGGGTTGCCCCTCAGCGGAGAGGGGGTGGTGGTGGCGGACATCGATTCGGGCATCGATCCATTCCACCCGATGTTCTTTCGCGCCGACGGAGCCTACTACGACTGGATCGACGTGGACGAGGACGGTCGGTTCGAGCCCGGGCTCGACGCGGTGGACCTGAACGGAAACGGCGTGGCGGATGCCGGTGAGAGCATCGGCTTCGTGGAGGGCGTGGCCTACAGCCTCGCTACCCTCGCCCCCATCCTGGGCTCCGACGATGGAATCTACGAGGCGGGCTGGGATCATCTGTACGTGGACACCAATGACAACGGCCGCCGGGATTTCGGCCCGGCGGCGGGCTACTCCGATGCGGATGCCACCTTCGGCGAGCCGCTGCTGGTGGCCGATGACGTGAACGGCGACGGGTGGCTGGATCCGGGGGAGCGCCTGGTGGCGCTGGGGACCTCGAAGATCCGCGCCGTGTACAGCGGCGGGGAGACCTTCGAGCGCGGGGTGAGCTTGACCGAGGTCCAGGTCATACGGGACGCGATGCACGGCACGGGCGTGGCCGGCATCCTGCTGGGGGGACAGCGTGGCTTCGGTCAGCTCACGGGCATCGCCCCGGAGGCCGAGCTGCTGCTGGCCAACACCTACGACCCGGGCAACTCGAGCGGCGATCTGGTACCCCTGCTGGTGTGGTCCGTGCAGCAGGGCGCGGACGTGATGCTGCACGAGTACGCCCCCTGGACGGGGATGCACCTCGACGGCTCCTCCAACCACGAGACGCTGATGGACGACGCGGCGGCCCAGGGCGTGGCGCAGATCAACCCGGCCGGCAACCTCGGGGGATCCCGCAAGCACATGATGGCCGCGCTGCCCACGGGCGGAGAGCTCGCCGTGCCGGTGGGGGTGCCCCCCGCCGTCTACCCCTACGACCCGGCCTATCATTTCCTGCAGGTCACCTTGCTTTGGCGTGACCCGAGCCGGGACCTGCACCTGGACCTCGAGACGCCCACGCAAGAGCACCTGCCGCTCGGCGCCGAGGGCACGGGACAAAACGGCCAGGTTCTCGGGGACGGCACCACCTGGATCTATGCCTGGCGCGACGACTCCCCCCGGGGCACGGCGAAGTACGACCTGTGGATCTTCGGCCAGACCCGGGGAGGGTATGCGCCCATCTCCCGGGGCACCTGGGATCTGACCGTCAGCGATCCGGAGACTGCGGACGCCTCGGCGCCCGCGGTGATCCTGGCCGGCTACGTCACCGACGACGTGAGCGGCTGGGGCCTCGGCGCCCGGTTCACACACCACGGCTCGGAGCAGCACCTGGTGTGCTTCCCGGCCACCGCGGACAGCGCCATCGCGGTGGCGGCCTACACGGGCCACGCCGACGCCCCCTACTCGTATTCGGACGAGCCGGCGGGCGCCCTGCGCCGCTACTCGGGGCGCGGGGTGCGCATCGACGGGACGCCGCTGATCGACATCGCCGCCCCCGACAACCCGGTGACCGCCCTGAACCGCATGGAGCTCGGCGGCGGGGACACGGTGGGGCTCGGGGCCTACGTGGTGTTCGGGGGCACCTC
>CAYFWA010001212.1:0-1868 GCA_964346625.1 uncultured Myxococcales bacterium | reverse complement strand
GGGCGGGCTGCGGCGACGAGGCCGACCCCTGCGCCGGCATCGGCTGCGGGGAACACGGGCGCTGCGTGGCGGTGGGCGGCCGGGCGCACTGCGACTGCGAGGCGGGCTTTGTGCCCGCCGCCGGGGGGTGTGTGCCGCGCCTCGACGGGGGGATCGTGGCCCCGTGCGGCGACGACACCCGGGAGGGCACCGAGCTGTGCGATGGCCAGGACCTGGGCGGCAAGACCTGCGAGGACCTGGGGCTGCGAAACGGCACCCTGCGCTGCGCCGCGGACTGCCGGCGCTACGACCTCGGTGACTGCCTGTCGGATTGCGGCGACGGGATCCTGGCGGGCCAGTACGAGGTGTGCGACGGCTCCGACGTGGGGGACCGGGACTGCACCGACCACGGCTACTACGGTGGGGTGCTCGGCTGTGAACCGGGCTGCGCGGACTTCGATTTTTCCTCGTGCGATGGCCGGTGCGGCGACGGGGCGCTGCAGCCGGCCCACGAGGTGTGCGACGGCAGCGCCTTCGGCGGGCAGACCTGCCGCGACCACGGCTACTACGGCGGGGTGCTCGGCTGTGAGGCGGACTGCGCGGCGGTGGACGTGTCCCTTTGCGTTGGGAGCTGCGGCGACGGCCTCGTGCAGACCGAAAAAGGGGAGGTCTGCGACGGCACGGACCTGCAGTCCACCTCGTGCGCGGATCTGGGATACTTGAGCGGGTCGCTGGGCTGCGGCCCTGACTGTCAGTGGGACGTGTCGGGCTGCGAGACCAACTGCGGCGACGGCGTGCTGGATTTCGGCGAGGTGTGCGACGACGGCAACCGCGACGGCGGGGATCGCTGCGCCCCGGATTGCCTGTCGGCCCGGGGCCTGATCGTGTTCGTGTCCGACGAGGCGGGCGCCTATGAGCTGTACTCCATGCTGGACGACGGCAGCCAGCGGCGCCAGCTCACCGACGGCGCCCCCGACTCCCAGCGCTGCAGCGGGGCGCACCTGCCGCGCTGGTCTCCCGACGGCGCCCTCATCGCCTTCCGCTACGGGGGGGACGCGGTGACCTGCGGCGGGGTCTCCACCTTGCACCTCGTCACGGCCGACGGCACGGATCTCGGCGCGCTGGTCACCGGTCCCATGGGCGGGGGGCTGTCGTGGACCCGGGACGGCACGGCCCTCGTGTACACCGCCGGGCAGCCGCGCACCCTGCGCATCGTGGACATCAACACGCTGGACGATCGGTTGCTCTTCGACGGGGCGGACCAGGAGCGCGACCCGGACGTGCACCCCAGCCTGGATCGGTTCGTGTTCAGCCGCTATCGTGGAGGGGGCCTGTACTCCGGTATCTTCGTGGCCGGCGGCGGTGCTTCGGAGCTCGCCCTGGCCGGCGCCTGCGTCGGCTGCGATCTGTTCTCCCCGCGCTGGTCCGCCAACGGGGCCGAGGTCCTGTATCACCAGGGCGGGACCGCCCGCCGGGTGTCGGCCGACGGCGCGGTCTCGCTGCAGGTGCTCGCGGCGGGGGTGGATCACTGGCTAGACTGGGCCGGGGAGAGCTGGATCGTGTTTCAGGACGACTCCGACCCGGCCAACGTGGACATCAGCCGCGCGGCCCTCGACGGCTCGCAGCAGTCCACCCTCACCGCCTACGGGGGCTACGACGGGCAGCCGGACTGGCACCCGGGGCACCGGGACTCCGACCGCGACGGGGTGGTGGATCTCGAGGACAACTGCCCCGCCGACCCGAACCCGGCGCAGGAGGACGGCGACGCCGACGGCATCGGCAACGCCTGTGATCTGTAGACCGCGCGTTTCGTCTGGTAGGGGGCGGGACCGTCGGCGGGCGGGGCGATCTCGCCGCGGGCTCGCGCCGGAGCTTCGGGTCCGCCCCCG
>CAYFWA010001211.1:0-1868 GCA_964346625.1 uncultured Myxococcales bacterium | reverse complement strand
CAGGGGCACGGAGTGGCGCCCCACGAACTTCATGCCGTTGTAGTCCATGGGGTTGTGGCTGGCGGTGACCATGATGCCGCCGTCGGCGTCCAGATGAGAGGTGCCGAAGTAGACCATCTCCGTGCCGCACAGCCCGATGTCGAGCACCTTGACGCCGGCCTCGGTGAGCCCCTTGGACAGCGCGTCCACGAAGCCCTGGCTCGACTGGCGCACGTCCCGGCCCACCACCACCGCGCGGGCCCGCTGCTGCGTGGCGAAGGCGCGGCCGATCTTGTAGGCCATCTCCTCGTCCAGGTCATCGGGGATCCGCCCCCGCACGTCGTAGGCCTTGAAGGCCTTGAGTCTCTTTTCCACGCTCATGCTGCTCTCCCCTCTGGTTCTCGGGCGACTCCCTGCCGCGCTCACCGGAAGGAGCGTCACCCCTTGGCTGGATTCGTGCTCACTTCTTTTCGAGCTGGTTCACCAGGGTCTTGACCTGCTGGGCCTGGGATTCGGCCATCACCAGGGTTCGATCTCCGCTGCGCACCACGACGACCCCCTCGACGCCCACCAGGGCCACCGTCTCCTGCGGGTCCTCGCAGAACACGAGGTTGTTTTTCGCCTCCACGATCTCGAGCTGTCCGCGGTAGGCGTTGCCCTCTTGGTCGGCGGGGAGGAAGTCCCGCATGGCGGGCCAGCCCCCCACGTCGAACCACTCGAAGGACGTCTCCACCATGCGCACGTCGTCGGCCTTCTCCATCACGCCGAAGTCGATGGAGATCTTGGGCAGCGGCGCGAAGGCGTCGGCCAGCGCCTGGGCGAAGCCCTCCTGGCCGAAGCGGCCGATGAGCGGCCCCAGCAGCCGGGCGTGCTCGGGCAGGTGCGCCTCGATGTTTCTCCAGATGGTGTCGTTTCTCCAGACGAACATGCCGCTGTTCCAGAAGAACCGCCCCGACTCCACGAACTCGCGGGCCGTCTCTCGATCGGGCTTTTCTCGGAAGCGCTCGAGCCGGTAGTGTCCCGCGGCCGCGTCCGCGTCTTTGGGCAACCCCGGCACCGCCACCGCCTCACCTCGCTCCAGGTATCCATATCCCGTGGCGGGGTAGGTGGGCTTGATGCCGAAGGTGTACAGCGCGTCGCTGCCCGCGGCGCCCACCGCCGCGCTGCGCACCGCCGCCGTGAACTCGGCGTCGGGGCGGATGATGTGGTCCGCGGGCAACACCACCATCACGTCGTCGGGGAAGCGGCTCTTGCCGATGACCGCGGCCAGGGCCACGGCGCCCGAAGTGTCCCGGGCCACGGGCTCGGCCACCACGTTCTCGGGGGGCAGCTCGGGGAGCTGCTGCCGGATGGCCTCCCGAAACCGCGCGTTGGTGAGCACCACGATCCGCTCGGGCGAGGTCAGCGCCCGGCTGCGATCCACGGTCTGCTGGATCAGGGAGCGCTCCCCCACCAGCGCCAGGAGCTGCTTGGGCCGCTCGCTCGTGGACATGGGCCAAAGGCGCGTGCCGGAGCCACCCGCCATCAGCACGATGAACAGCTCGGGTGTCTTGTCGCTCATGCTCTCCTCCCGGTGTTGCGTCTCCCGTCCTGCCGCCTACTCATCTCCTCACCCTGAACGTCCGCCCCGCCTTGCGGGCGCAACGCCACGCAGGGCCAGGGATGGGGGGCACTCACTATGCCACAAAAAATCCGGGGGCGCGAAGGCGGCGGGGCTCGCGGCAGGATCGCTCACCGAGCCGGGTCCCCAACTTTTTCGCAGTTCCGCAGGCCGGCTCCGGGGGCCGGCTCCGGGGGCCGGCTCCGGGGGCCGGCTCCGGCGTCCGGCTCCGGGGGCCGGCTCCGGCGTCCGGCTCCGGCGTCCGGCTCCGGGGGCCGGCTCCGGCGTC
>CAYFWA010001210.1:0-1876 GCA_964346625.1 uncultured Myxococcales bacterium | reverse complement strand
GCTCGCCCGCTCTCCCCCCTCGCTCGCCCGCTCTCCCCCCTCGCTCGTCGTCCACCCCAACGCCGCAGAATCCACGACCGAAGGTCGCGATCGCGAGTCCATAGACCCGCCGCGGCCGTGGTGCGTTTGCACCTCCCAGCCACACGCCGGCCCGGAGGAGGTCAGCCATGAAGAGAACAAACCGCACCCCAAACCAGCCCCAATATCATCTCCGACCCCATTCCCATTCCCAGCCCCATTCCCATTCCCATTCCCATTCCCAGCCCCATTCCCATTCCCAGCCCCAGCCCCGAGCATCTTTCGCTTCGCGGGAGCGGCGCGCCCCGAGCGGGCTGCGCTCGCCGCGCTCGCTGCAGTCGCTGCGCGCCGCGGTGCCGGCGCGGGCGCCGCTCGTCGCGGCCGCTCTGGTGGCGGCCGTCGCCCTGGTGGCCGTCTGGATCGCCCCGGCGCGGGCCACCGCGCCGAGGCGCGTGGGGTTTCACCAATCGTATCTGCAGGTGATCAACCGCACCGCGGCCATGGTCGGCGACCGGCAGGCCCAGCGGCTGGCCCGGGCCCACAAGCTGCGGATCCTCAACGTCATGTGGGAGGACACGGGGCGCTTCAAGGGCTCGTCGCTGGGCCCGAACATCTCGGATGTGACCATCGAGGTGCACGCCCGCCACGGGAGGCGCCGCTACCGCAAGCTCATGCCGGTGATCCGCTACCCGAACTTCACTGACAAGACCGGGGACGTGCGGCTGTCCAAGCTGTTCATCCGCGTGGGCAACCAACGCCGCGGCGGGCGGCTTCAGACCATCTCCCTCAAGCAGTTTCTGCGGCATCCCACCCGCTACATGAGCCTGCCGCGCAAGGGCCGCATCAAGGGCGGCTCGCTGCTGGCCCGGCGCGACTCCCACGTGCTGGTGAGCGCCCAGGCGGCCTTTTTGCCCATCGGGCGCCGGGGCAAGGCGAAGTTCTACCCCGTGATCTTCAACTACCAGTCGCGCCGGGGGCACCCGGCGGTGCTCACGCTGCTGGTCACCCGCCAGGGCACCAGCATGACCGTCATCGACAACGCGCGCGACACGGTGGGGCCGCGGAGCTGGGGCCAGCGGCTGTTTTTCAACAAGGGCGGCAAGCGCGCCCCGCTGGTGGCCGAGCGCCTGTCGGACGTCAAGTCCAGCGGCACCACCCAAAACGGCGAGAGCGCCGCAAGCCTGGGCAAGGACGCCAACTTGCTGATGCTCGTCCAGATCCCCCTCAAGTACAAGCCGCGCCCCCGGCGCTTCAAGGCCCTGGCTCCGCTGGGCGCCGGCGGCGCGCCCGTGCCCCGGGCCCGGCCCCGGCGGCGCTCGCGCGCGATGAGCGAGCGGTCCGACGTGGAGGCCGCGGTGCTGGGCCACGGCAAGGTGGAGGGCCCCTACACCGAGCTGGCCGGCCTGACCATCGAGCGGGATCCGCGCTTCCCCATCCGGGCCACCGTGCAGTTTTACCAGGCCACCTCCAACGGCGTGATCTCGCGGGCGGACGTGCGGCGGCTCTCGCGCCAGATCGCCGCGGTCTACGAGCAGGCCGACTACGTCGGCTCGCTGGTGGTGCCCGAGACCCCCAAGCGGCGGGTCACCGAGTGGACCGGCATCTCCCGGCCTCCGCGCGTGTTGACCTGGCGGGATTTTCCGGGCGTGGTGCAGTGGTTCCACGACAACGGCTGGGGCATCTACCGCCACCGCATCCGGCACCGCCATCGGCACCCGCGACGGGTGCCGGTCCGCCCCGCGCCGGTGGGCATCCACTGAGCCGCCTAGGGCTCGCGCAAGAATAAGTTCGACGCACCGAGGACGCCGAGGCGCAATGCTGTCAAGAAGCGAGGAGGGCGACCGGCTTGCTGTAATAA
>CAYFWA010001209.1:0-1876 GCA_964346625.1 uncultured Myxococcales bacterium | reverse complement strand
TACTACAGTACGCCTCCGCAAAAATCCACCTCGCGCCTTGTCGTGAACGATTTCTACTCGTTCTCGCGACGAAAAAAAAGGGCGAAACTCGAGTCAGAGTCGTCTCCCGGGGCCGGCCCGCCCGCCGCGCAGTTGAGATCACGGTGGCGCGCTGGCCGACGCCGCGCGCGCCCCCGCCGCCCGCGCCCTCGCGTCCCGAGCAGGGCGAGCCACCCGAGCAGGACCAAGGCCAGGCCCGCTGGCGTGGTTCCGCCCTCGCCCCCGGCGCGACAGCCGCAGCCACCGTCGCCCGGCTCCGGCGGGGCCGCGCCGCCGTCGTCGCCCGGCATCACCGAGCCGTCATCGCCCCCATCGGGTGAAACCACGCCGCCATCATCGCCCCCATCGGGTGAAACCACGCCGCCATCGCCGGGCGTCCCGCCATCGGGCACGCCGGCGTCCGGATCGGGCGCCGCGCACTGGTCGGCTGGGAAGCAGTAGCGCTCCCCGGAGCCGATGTCGCCGCAGCAGCCCCCCGGGAAGGCGTCGGTGCAGTCGGCCAGGGTCGCGCAGGGGCGGGTGCACCAGGAGGTCTGGCTGTCGTACAGGCACACCGCGGCGCCGAGGTTCTCGTTGCAAAACGGCAGGTCCGGCTGGTTCGGGTTGCCGCAGGGGTCGCCGAGCTGCCCCGCGAACTGGTAGGTGGGCGGCCCGGCGCCGCAGGCCCCGCCCGAGGGCGAAAAGCTCACCGTCAGGTCGTAGGGGCCGGCCTGGGCCGCGCCGTCGTAGGTGTCGGCCACGATGTAGTAGGTGCCGCAGTCCACCGGCTCGGTGAAGCTGGAGTCGTGGCGCGCCACGCAGTCGCCGGTGTTCATGGAGGTGTACAGGTGCACGTCCACGTCCACCCCCACGTCGTCGGACACGCTCACCGTGAGCTGGCCCGGCTGGGTGAAGGTCACCTCGTAGACGTACTCCGGGCCCGACTCGTCGGTGGAGGGCGCCGCGCCGCAGCCGTCGAGCACGTCCGACGGCGAGGCGGCGGTGTCCCGCGAGTCGGTGTAGGGCAGCGCCCCGATGACGATGGGCTGGTCCGGCGTGCCGTCGGGAAGGGCCGCCGCGCTGCCCGTGATGTCGTCGTAGCGGCGCGGCACGTAGCCCTGCACCCAGGACCAGCCCGCGTGGGGGCTGTAGTGGACGTTGTAGCCCACCGCCTCGTAAAACACCGGCTCGCCGCTTCCCAGCAGGTGGCTGTAGAGCACCACGTGGTAGCCCGCCTCGTTGAGGATGTCCCCGGCCAGTAGCTGGCTCTGCCCGATGGGCGTCGAGATGTCGGGGAGCGACGACGTGGTGTAGTGGCCCACGCCCCAGCAGCGCGACACGTAGCCCGAGCAGTCCAGCCCCGCGGTGCACGACAGGATGCCGTCGGAGGGCTGGGAGCCGGCGCCGGCCCCCCCGGCGATCTGCTGGTCGAAGGAAAACAGGCTCAGGTACCCGCCCCAGTCGTAGGGCAGCCCCAGGTAGTCCCCGGGCACGTAGACGCTCTGGTAGCCCGCGTCGCAGCTCGCGGTGAGGTTGGCCGCCGCGCAGCTCCACGGGTGGTAGGCGTAGGCTCGAGCGTTGATCATCACCTCGGTGCGCGAGATCGCCCGCCCACGATCGGGGGCGGCCAAAAGCCCCGAGACCAACATCGCGACTCCGAGCAAGGACGCGATGGCACGCCGGCTCATGGCGTCCCTCCCTTCGTCTGCGCCGCGCCGGCCGCCGGGGCCGGGGCCGGGGCGGCGGGCAGCGGCCACACGGTCACCTCGAGCCCGCGGACACGGGGCCGGATGAAGGCCACCCGCGCCGTGCCGCTTTGGGTTTCACCACCCGCCGGCGCGACCTCGCCCGCGCCCCC
>CAYFWA010001208.1:0-1879 GCA_964346625.1 uncultured Myxococcales bacterium | reverse complement strand
GGCGTCCCCCCGGTCCCCCCGGCCGCTAGCTGTCCTCCTCGTGTCGAGTGACATCTCGCTCCCCCCGCGCCTCCGTTACCCCCCGGGCCAGCTCCCGTAGACCGTAGCGGAACACGCTCAACTGCTCCGCTCAACGGGTCCACTCTGCGGATACGCCCGCTGCATACGCCCGCTGCATACGCCCTCCGGGTCCACTCTGCGGATACCCCCGCTGGAACCCCCTCGCCCCCGCAGCTCCAATTCCCGTGTCCCCTCACCCAAACCCCCTGGAAATACCCGCCCGATGGTGCTATCTACGGAGGCAACGGCTCCGTGGCCCAATCGGCAGAGGCGCTCGACTCAAAATCGAGAGGTTCTGGGTTCGACTCCCAGCGGAGCCAATCCCTTTCAACTGAATAATCGAGGACTTGGGCGCCTGCTTCGCACGCACGTGCCCAAATACGCCCAATCGAATCAGGGAAGCTGATGCGGATCCACGAACAGTCCTGGTCGGCCCTTGCTCTGGTGCTCGCCGGGATCCTCGTCCAGGCCGGGTGCTCCGACCCCGCGAGTGCTCCCTCCGAGGACGCCTCGATCGTGGCGGATGAGCCGTTCCACCTGCAAGATGGCACCGAGGTGAGCGTCCCACTGATGCACCAGACGAACAGCTTCCTGTACGCTGAGGCCGAGGGCGTGCAGGTGGTGGAGCTCCCCTACGAGCGACGGGAACTGGCAATGGTGGTGATCCTACCGGCGCAGGGACGGTTCCAGGAGGTCGCAACCAGCCTGGACGGGTCCCGCCTCGATGCGCTGCTCGGGGACCTTCGCGCCCGCGACGTGGTGCTCACGCTTCCCCGATTCACCTACGAGTCGTCCTACTCCCTGAAGGACGTCCTCGTCGAACTCGGCATGGTGGACGTTTTCGGGGCGGCGGACTTCTCGGGTATGAACGGGGTGGGTGGGCTGTTCATCCTCGATGTTCTCCATCGCGCCTTCATCGCCGTGGACGAGGAGGGAACCGAAGCCGCCGCCTCTACCGCGGTGATCGTGAATATCGACGCCGGAGTCCCCACGGACGCCGAGGTTCCGCCTCCGGTCACTTTTACCGCCGACCGGCCTTTCCTCTTCTTGATCCGGGACCGTCCGACCCAAGCGATCCTGTTCATGGGGCGAGTGGAGGACCCGAGGTAACCGGCGCGCATCGTTCCCATCCGAGGGAGGGTGAATCGGCCGTGACAGGTGAATCGGCCGTGACGGGTGAATCGGCCGTGACGGGTGAATCGGCCGTGACAGGTGAATCGGCCGTGACAGGTGAACCGGTGAGTCGATGCGGCGACAGCTCCGGGGCCTCAGAGCCGCTTGAGCACGAAGTAGCGTTGGGCAGCGTAGCTCGTGCTGAGGCAGCCCCCGACCTCGGTGACGCAGAGGGTGTAGCTGTCAGCGAGCATGGGCCGCTCCAGCATGTAGAGGCCGGGCCCGCTGTAGTGCTGGGTGACTCCGTTGGGATCCCTGACCGCCCAGGTTACGTAGGCCGGGTCGGCGCAGCCCCGGTAGCAGTCGCTTGCGAGCTGGAGCATCACCGGGGTGCCCAGGGGGACGGCGGTGGCGGACAACGATGCGTAGTTGAACTGAAACTCGGCTGCCACGTCGTTGGGGGCGCTGTAGCTCAGCTCGAGGCAGGGCATGTCACCACAGCCGCCGGGGGTGGCGTTGACCAGGGTCGCCGGGTCCGGAGGTGGCGGCGTTTCAGCAAGGGTGACCTGCACGTCCCAGCCCACCTGGCAGGTGGCGCCGTCCCCGCAGGTGCGCTGCGCCTCCAGGCGCCAGGTGCGCTGCGCCTCCAGGTGTCACGGCTCTGGCATGTTGACCACAGCAGCGGCGCGTCAACGAGGCCTCTGGG
>CAYFWA010001207.1:0-1888 GCA_964346625.1 uncultured Myxococcales bacterium | reverse complement strand
CCCCCGACCCCACTCGCCCCGCCGGGGACGCACGCGCCGAAACCAAAGCCACGGCGGCGGCGCTGACGCCGACGCTGCGCAAGCGGATCTTCCTCGCCGGCGTGGGGGGTCAGGGCAGCATCACCGCCACCCTGGTCATCGGCGAGGCCGCGCTGGCGGCCGGGCTCAACGCGGTGGCCAGCGAGATCCACGGCATGGCCCAGCGGGGGGGCATCGTCCAGACGGCGGTGCTGGTGGGCGACGTCCACTCGGCCATGATCCCCGACCACGCCGCCGACGTACTGCTGGGCTTCGAGCCGGTGGAGGCCCTGCGCTTCGCGGCCAAGGCCTCCCCGGAGCGCACCGCCATCGTGGTCAACCGCCACCCCATCGTGCCGGTGGGGGTGAGCCTGGGCTGGGACCGCTACCCGGCGCTCGAGGAGGTTGAGCGCGCGCTTTCGCGGGCCGGCCGCCGGCTCTACCTGCTCGACGCGGTGGGGCTCGCCGCCCGCGCCGGCACCCCCAAGGCGGTCGGTGCCGTGATGGTGGGCGCGCTGGCCGGCCTGGGCGAGCTCCCCCTCACGCGGGCCCACTGGCTCGGCGCCCTGCTCGAGCGCGTGCCCCCCCGCTACCGGGAGGCCAACGAGCAGGCCTTCGACGCCGGGGTTGCCGCCACCGCCACCGCCTCCGCCCCCGCCACGCCGTAAGGCCCCGATCACGAATTATCTGGCGGTCTGCCCAAACCCCCTGCGCCATTGAAACGAGCGCGCGACCATTCCCAGATCATCGCGCGCAGCGCTCGCAGATCACCGCGAGTCGCGCTCGCGTGTCACCCAATTCTCCAACCGAAGATCGGGGATGCGGCGGAAGTGCCGTTCGTTGTTGGACACCAAGACGTAGCTGAGCACGAGGGCCGTGGCCCCGATGATGAGGTCCATGTCGTCCAGCGGGGCGCCGTCCCGCTGCAGCGTGGCCTTCAGCTCGCCGTAGGTGTCCATGACGGGGGTGGAGACCTCGATGACCGGATAGATCTGCGCGAGGCGGCGGACCCGCGCCAGGTTGCGCTGCCGCTGGGTGGATTTCTGCGCGCCAAAAATCAGCTCGCCGTAGCTGATCACCGACAGCGCCATGGGCTGATCGGCGTGATCGCGAAACGCCTGCGTCACGCCCTCGTGCCCTTTCAGGGCGTAGATCAGGATGTCGGTATCAATCAGATACATCGTGAGGGTCCGCCTGAGGGTCCGCCTGAGGGTCCGCCTGAGGATCCGCCCTTGATTCCTGCGGCTGCTCGAATCCCATTGCCGCCTGCTCGGACCGGCCGCGGCCGTGCCGTGCGGTCCGGAGCTCGCGGGCGATCTCCGCCGGTGACCGCGGGTCCTCCCAGGTGCCCGTGAGCTCCAAAAAAGCCTCGGTCGCCTGGCGTGGAACGCCACGGGGGTGGGAAAGGGCCGCCTTGATCAGCGTGACCACCTGCTGGCTCAGCGACCGGTTCTCCTGCGCTGCCAGCGCCTTCAAGGCCTCGTACAGGTCGTCATCAAGGCCCTTTACCTGCAGCGTGGCCATCGACTCCTCCTGATAGCAGATCCGTCGGCCCGATTCCTTCGGCCCGATTCCTTCGGCCCGATTCCTTCGGCCCGCAACGCGGGGCTCGGAATCCGTTGCCCTCACCGGGTTCGCGGGAGCACCCAACCACGGGTGTCGATCCCACCAACAACACCTTGCTTTTACAAGCATACCCGTGATTCATGAACTGGCAATCAATATTCATGAAAGCCGATGCCCCGCTACCGGTATCGACTCAATGAACGAATGGACAAGCCGGGCCGAGGGACTCCGGGGCGACGCGACGACCGATTAGGCCCCGATCACGAATTATCTGATCGTTCAGGCCGCCGATCTATCCCGGCTG
>CAYFWA010001206.1:1282-1889 GCA_964346625.1 uncultured Myxococcales bacterium | reverse complement strand
GGCCGGGCGCCTCGACGCCCTGACTTGCACACCTTATTTTGACCAGCCTCCTAAGCCGCGAGGTGCCCGAGCTGCGCGATTGCAGCCGTCTTTCAAACTGTTCGGTGCTCTAGGACCGAGCCGGCGGTACCGGCGCAGGAGCACAACGACCGAGCCCGCAGCAGTTACTCCGCGGCGCGCCCCTGAACGGGTACGTCCCTGCCCTGCCGATCGGCCATGCGCGGGATCCTGCGTCTTCGAGCTCCGTCCCCCTCTTTCCCCCTCTTTCCCCGGCCTAACGGCGGGAGACGTAGGCGGTGGTGTTGATCTTTTGCTCGAAGCGCTTCTTGGCGCTCAAGGCCCTTTTCCAGGAGGAGAAGCTGCCGAGGCGGACGCGATACCAGACGCCCTTTTTGGGGATGTTGGCGGCGACGACGTAGGGACGGTAGCCCTCCGAGCGCAGCTTCTTGAGCATCTGCTGGGCCTCGGAGCGGCTCTTGTAGGCGCCGGCCTGCAGGGTGAACCGCTTGTGCTTGCGTTTCGCCCTTGGCTCGGCCTTGCGCGCGTTGGCGCCGGGGCCGCGGCGGTGGGCGTGGCCGGCGCGATCTCCACGTCGCGCCCGGCGGTC
>CAYFWA010001206.1:0-1182 GCA_964346625.1 uncultured Myxococcales bacterium | reverse complement strand
GGCGCGGTCGGCGCGGTCGGCGCGGTCGGCGCGGTCGGCGCGGTCGGCGCGGTCGGCGCGGTCGTTCATGGCCACCACGTTGGCCTTGGTCGAGTGCTTGCCGTCCATGTGTCGCCACTCGAGTACCTCGGGGGGCAGGTCCTTGACGAACCGGGCGTCGGGCTTGATGAGCTCGTCGTGGAAGGTCAGCTTGGCCTGGGTGGCCTTGGTGTCGCGGTCGATGAGCGACAGCTCGTCGCCGGCCGGGCGCGCCTTCTTGGCCTGCCGCGCTTCGAGGCGCTTGCCCACCATGACGCCCACCACGAACACCAGGCAGGCGGCCACGGCTCCGCCGAAGAACAGAAAGAAGATCTGACGGCTGTCCAGCGACACTTCGTATTTTTCCTTCAGTCGGTGGGCGTCACGCATCTTTGGGTTCCTCCAGCGATCCTCTACGCTCTTGGGTCGGCGTTATCGGCGTTGTCCGCGTTGTCCGCGGGGTCGGTGTCGGTGTCGGTGTCGGACGGGTCGAGCCGCTCCATGTAGCTCGGAGCCTCGAGCCCGAGCAGGTGCAGCGCGTTGCGGCTCACGATGCGGATGGACTCCACCCACATGAGCCGGGCGTACATCTTGTCGGCGTCCCAGCGCTGCTCCCAGCCCTCGCCCCGCTGATCACGAGGCGGCAGCACCGGGTCGTCCTCGCGGCGCAGCCGCGTGTAGTAGCTCTGGAAGGCCCGGGCCAGCTCCTGCAAGAAAGTCACGATGCGGTGAGGCTCGCGGGCCTCGGCGGCCTCCTGCACCAGCACCGGGAAGTCGGCCAGCCGGCGCAAGATGGCGATCTCGTCGGGGTGGGTGAGCCGGGCCGCCAGCGCGGGATCGAAGGCGGGCACCTCGGCGCCGAGCTCATCGTGGGCCTTGGCCAGAATGGAGCAGGCGCGGGCGTGGCCGTACTGCGCGTACTTGGCGGGGTTGACCCGAGGGTCCTCGCTCAGCGCCACCTCGAGGTCGAAGTCCACCTGGGCGTCGAACTTGCGCTCCAAGAAGAAGTAGCGCGCCACATCTGCCCCCACCTCGTCCACCACCTCGTCCACGGTCACGAACTGGCCAAGGCGCTTGCCCTGCTTGATCTTCTCGCCGCCCTTGAGCAAGGCCACGAACTGCACCAGCAGGATCTCGAGGCTGTCGGCCTCGCGGCCCAGGGCC
>CAYFWA010001205.1:0-1892 GCA_964346625.1 uncultured Myxococcales bacterium | reverse complement strand
GGTCATACCCACACGATGTTCGGGCGCGGGGCGCGGTCGGCATACCAGCACGCCATCGCCAGCGCGAGCACCAGATCGTCGGTGTCCCGCTCGCGCCAATGCTCAAACGTCGCACTGCCCGTTGAAATGTTGATCTTCGCCCGAAACTTCTGCAGCTCCTCGCGCAAGGCGGCCGCGTGGGGGAGGGCCTGCGCAAAGCGGAGCCGCCCGGTTTGGAGGAGCGCCTGCACGACGGAGGCGAGCTCGCGCTTCGGTACGGTGTAATGGTCGCCATCGCGGTTCGCGTTTTCCCCGCCCGTGATGGTCACGCTCTTGGGGGAGAGGCCCGCCTCGGTGAAGAGGTCCACCACCGGCGCCCCGACGCCCGTGCGGTCCACAACCAGCGTCGTGCTGCCCTGCAGCGGGGCGCGGCCCAGTAGGCGATCCACGTCCCGCACGATCTCAGGGTAGGGCGTGCCGAGCTCGTAGCGGTGGGCATGGCGCAAGTGGTAGGCGCGGCCATCGGTTGCCTCATCATCGGGGCGCGTGTGGGCGTGCTCGATGATCGTGAGCGCGGTGTAGTCGCTGGACTGGCCGAGGTCGAGGCCGGCGGTGTAGGTGGGCATCTCAAAAAGGGCTACTCGAAGGAGGGCTACTCAAAAAGGGGAGTGATACTTTCATCGGATGGGTCGGTGGGCGCCTGCTCAAACAGCGGCCGGATACCGGGGTCGAAGGCGCGGTCAATGTCTCGCGTGGCGAAGAGCTGCTCCTCGTTGTCCACGAACCGGCACTGGTATTCTTGCGCGAACATCCACTCGCCAAGCTCCTGCCGTTCCTGCCGGAGGAAGGCGTCGGTGATGCGCGGGCACTCCTTCGCGGTCACTTTGACGCGCTCCCACTCCTGCTCCGAGGTCCACGCCTTGTAAAACCAGCCGCGCTTGCCCCAGGGCGTTGTGAGGGCCGCCAGGCGGCCGCCCCGGCCGGCGCTCCGGCTCACGGCCAGCATGGGGCGCACGGCGTCGTACAGGCCATCCTCGATGCGGGCCGCCTCGTCAAGGATGAGCAGGTCCACGGCTGAGTATCCGCGTATCGTTTTCTCGCTGCCAGGGAGGGCGATCACACGCGATCCGTTGGCAAAGCGCACTCGGAGTTCGCTCTTGGCCTCGACCGTGACCGGCTTTCCGATCGCCCGGTAGAAGCTCCAGAACTTGGCGAGCGTCTCCTTCGCCTGCCGCTGGGCCGGGGCGGTGATGAGGGTGAGGCTCTCGGGGCGGTACAGCGCCTCATGGGCGGCAAGGGCGCCCACGGTCGTACTCTTGCCACTCTGCCGGGAGCACAGCATCAACAGCCGGCTCCACGGCCCCATCAAGACGCGGCGCTGCCACGGGTCGGGCTGTCCGATCCCTGCGGCCGTAAATAGGCGCGTCGGGTTCAAGGCGGTGGCGATGTCAGCGCGTACGGTCGTCTCCATCGGTAAGGGGGTCGTTAGAGAGGGCTCCATCAGATCCGTCAGAAAGGGCGCTCGCGATGGCGGCGCGGGCCTCGGGGTACTCCTCCAGCGCCGCCATCATGCGGCCGCGGGCGCGCTGGTACTCGTCGCTCTCGGCAAAGCTGACCATCTGCTCAAACCGCTCGGGCTCGTCGAGGCCCAGCAGGTCCGCACGGCGCTGCATGATCTTGAGCACGCGGTCGATGGCCTGCGTGTCGCCTTCGGCGGCAAGCGCCCACAGCCCCCGCAGCATCCGGTCGAGGCGGCGGAGCTCCATGTCGCGCACGTCCTTCGCCGCTTCGGTGCACTCCCCGCGCACCTTCTCCAGTTCGCGGCGCACGTCTTTCGCGGCGTAGCGCGCATCCCACGCCTCGGGGAGGCGCTCCGCGCCGTACTTGTCCAGCAGGGCGGCCGTGATGGCGCG
>CAYFWA010001204.1:0-1894 GCA_964346625.1 uncultured Myxococcales bacterium | reverse complement strand
GACGCGGCTGCCGACCTGGTTGATGACCCGGCTGCCGAACCGGTAGAGGATGCGGATCATGAGTCCATCGCTCCCTCGGCGCCCCGGCTGATCCGGTTGGTGATCAGGGTGTAGCCGAGCAGGATCAAGAAGATCAACGTGGCGTAGGCCGCCGCCAACCCGTAGCGCTCGTGCCGGATGAACGCCCAGCGGTAGGCCTCGGTGATGAGGATGTCGGTGGAGCCGGCGGGCTCGCCGCCGGAGACCAGGTAGATGATGTTGAACTGGTTGAAGGTCCAGATGGAGCCGAGGATCACCGCGGGCAATAGCGCCGGCTTGAGCAGGGGCAACGTGATGCGGGAAAACTGGTACCACTTGCTGGCGCCGTCCACCTCGGCGGCCTCGTACAGGTCCGAGGGGATGGACTGCAGGGCGCCGAGGGCCACCACCATCATGAAGGGGAACCCGAGCCAGGTGTTGGTGACCACGTTGGCGGTGAAGGCCGACCAGAAGTGCGAAAACCACGAGACCCCCTCGAGGCCGAAGACCCCGAGGAGCTGGTTCACCGCGCCGAACTGCTGGTGGAACATGCCCTTCCACATCAGGGCGGTGATGTAGTTGGGCACGGCCCAGGGGATAATGAGCAGCACGCGGTAGATGCCCTTGCCCCGCAGCAGGGGGTCTTTGAGCAGCAGCGCCAGGGCGAGGCCGAAGGTCACGTGCAAAAACACGTTGAGGGTAGTCCAAAGCAGCGTGACGGCGAGGGTGAACCAGAAGTTGAGGGGGTCGGTGATCGAGGTCCCCCCCCCGGACAGGATCTCGGCGAAGTTGCCCAGCCCCACCCACTCATAGCGCCCGTCGCAGTGGTTGAAAAAGCCCAGCACGAGGCCCACCATGAAGGGCAGCAGCACCAGCACGATCATGCCCAGGGCGGCGGGCACGATGTAGGCGTAGGCCACGCGGTTTTCCCGCAGGTTGTCGGCCACCCGACGCCCCAGGCCGCGCCAGCCGAGCAGAGGCAGGAGCAGCAGGGCCACGGTCACCAGGCCCCAGGCGAGCCCCACGCCGCCGGTGGGCACCCCCTGCTCGAGGCCGAGGCCGAGCACGCTGGCGGAGGCGGCCTGGGCTGGAGGCAGGTCCACGAGGCGAGCGTAACCGGCCAGCAGCAGGCCGCAGCCGGCGCCCATGAGGGCGATGCCGGCGGCGGTGGCCAGCCAGCGCGACTGGCCGAGCAGCCAGCGCTGGCCCAGGGGAAACAGCAGCCCCAGCACGAGGGCGAGCGCCAGCCAGCCGAAGGGCACGGCCTCCGGGCGCAGGATGGGGGCCCAGCGCAGGCCGAGCACGTAGTCCTCGCCGCGCAGCCGCAGCACCCGGCCCACCTCGATGGTCTCGGCCCCGTCGGCGGGGCGGCGCCAGCGCAGATCCGTGCCCTCGGCGTTGAGCACCCGCGCGCTCCAGTCGTACAGCCGCTTGGCGTGGGCCGGACCGAGCCCGGCGTCGGCGTCGCGGTCGCGCAGGGGGCCGGGGACCACCCGGCGATCGCTATGGGCCACCACCTGCACCGCGCGCACGAAGTCGAGCTCCTCGGAGGCGGGCCGGGAGCGCAAAAGCACCACCTCCCGCACGCCCTCGGCCTTGCCGGCGGCCACGAGGGCCGGGATGATGTCGTCGGGCTGACGGAGCTGCAGCGGCGCGAGCACCTGCTTGGCCGCCTGGATCAGCCGGGCCCTGGCCGCCTCCTCGTTGTGCTGCCGCAGGGCGAGGTTGCGCTGGCGGATCATGGCGCCCAGGCTCAGGGCGCCGAGCACCGCCGCGGCGATGAGCCAGGTGGCCACGAGGCCCCGGAGGGTGGGTGCGTGGCGGCTCATGTCAGCGGCTCCTCCGGCTCATGTCAGCGGCTCCTCCGGCTCATGTC
>CAYFWA010001203.1:0-1894 GCA_964346625.1 uncultured Myxococcales bacterium | reverse complement strand
CCCTAAGAATGGGGCCATCGAACAGAATCTCTTTCTATGGCGCGTAAGGACATTATGAATTATATATAACCATGTTTTAATCCAAATATGGTTCTGCGCAAAAAGCGTGCTTTTATGCGGCATTTCTCGCGTCAGCTTCCAGGTTTTGCGCCTAAAAACCCAGTATAAACAATAAATTGAGCAAAGGGTCTTGCGGTGGGGTCATTGAGCTAATAAAAGTAAAGGACCTGGGCGAAAAAGTCGCCTTGTTTTCTGTTTCACTCCCAGCGGTAGAGGTGGCTCTACATGGTCCTGCTCCCCAAAACCGGCCCCGAACCCACGGTCTCGCTGCCCGACGTGGACTACGAGCTGATCCGCAAGGTCAGCGGGGCGATGCGTCCCTGGCTCCAGTCCTACTACCGACCGCGAGTCCAGGGCATCGAGCGCATCCCCGAGGGCAGGGCGCTGCTGGTGGGCATCCACAGCGGGGGCTGCATTCCGGCGGACGCCTTCGCCCTGGGGCGGGCCTTTTACGAGCACTTCGACTTTCGGCGCTCCCTGCAGTTCCTGGCGCACAACGTGCTATGGACGATTTCTCCCAAGATCACACGGATCCTGGAGGGGATCGGCGCGGTGAAGGCCAGCCCGGCCACCGGTCGGGAGCTGCTCGAGCGTGAGCGGGCCGTGATGGTCTACCCGGGCGGCGCCTACGAGGTCTATCGCCCCTGGTGGGAGCGCAACCGGATCGACTGGAACGGGCACATGGGCTACGCCCGCCTGGCCGTTCGCACGCGGACGCCTATCGTGCCCGTGCCCTCCATCGGGGCGCACGAGCAGTTCATCAGCCTTTCGCGCGGGCTGTCGCTCAATCGCCTGTTCGGGCTGCACCGCTGGATCAAGCGGCTGGAGATCATGCCCCTCATCTGGTCCTTCCCGGGCGGGCTGTCCATCGCCGGCGTGTTCCCCTTCGGTTACATCCCCTTTCCCGCGCAGGTCACCGTGCGCTGCCTCGAACCCCTCGAGCTTTACAACACCACCGCCGGCCGGGCCCTGTTTCGCCGCAACCCCAAGGGAGATCCGGAGCACCTGCACCGGCTCCATCGCATGGTGCAGCAGGTCATGCAGCGCGAGGTCGACGAGCTCGGCCGGGATCGGATCCCGGTGCTCGGGGACCGCCCGCGCTGGTGGCCCCGCCGGCCGCGTGAGCCCCGGTTCGCCGCGGCCTGTCCCGCTTGACCCTTCCCCCTGGCCGTGGCACGCTCGCGGTCATGAAATCCCGAGCGATGATGCGGAGCTGGGCCATGGCCGCTGCGGTGTGCCTCGGCGGCCTGATCGGGGTCTGCGGATCAGCCGGTGGCTTGTCCGGGCAGGCGCGGGCGACTCCGCTTCCGCGCGTCGAGCGAGAGCGCCGCGCCCCGTTCAGCGCCGCGGAGCTCGGCTTCCAGGCCCTGGTGGTGGGCAGCGGTGGGCATACCCAGGGGACCTTCCTCGGGGCCACGGCCACCCTGCAGGCCGGGCGGTACCGGCCCCTGGCCGGGGTCTTCCAGCTCGGAGCAGGGGCGGGGCTGGACGAGGATCCCGCGGACCCCGAGACCACCCGCACGGCGGGGCAGTTCTGGATGGCTCTGTCGGCACGCTTGCGTCCGCTGGCCTTCGGTCGACAGGCGCCGGGCAGAGCCCCGGGATTGTTGGAGCTGTATGTCGGTCCCCAGGTGGGGGTGCTGGCCGGACACGAGATCGCGACGTTGACCGTGGGCGCGGAGCTCGGCCTCGCCTTGCGCTTCGGACGCGCCCGGCTCGTGCGGCTGTCGCTCACCCTGCAGGGAGGCTGGGCGTCGGTGCTGCACCAGGAGGTGGCCGATCGGCTCGACGCCGACTGGTACGCCGGCGGGCAGCTCGGCTTTGGCCTCGGCTT
>CAYFWA010001202.1:0-1896 GCA_964346625.1 uncultured Myxococcales bacterium | reverse complement strand
GAGTCACGACGGCCGAGGCGACGATGACGGCTCCTGACGTAAGATCAAAGACATAAGCAACGACCGACCGGTCAGGCAGAAAGCCAGCGACCAGGCGTCGGCGGTGACCATCATCGCCGCGAGTGAACGGGCCGCCAGCTCGGCTAGCCCATCTTTGTCAGTCCAAGCCCGGATTTTGGTTCGATCCTGCTATAAGTCATTGATCCTGCGTATACGGGCGGGGGATTCCGGCGGGTAGTGCCATAATATTTTCGGCAACCCCTTGCGGGCTCGGGCGCCCCGTCGTAGCGTCCCGGGCATGTTCATCCGCCGCACCCAGACCCGCAACACCGCCTCCGGCGAGACCTACTCCACCTACCGGCTGGTGCGCTCGGCTCGGGTTGGCGGGAAGGTCAAGCAGCTCACGCTGTTGAACCTGGGACGCCATTTCGACCTGGACCCGGCGCACTGGCCGGCCCTGTGCGGCCGCCTCGAGGAGCTGCTGGCCGGTCAGGCGGGGCTGTTGCCGGCGGAGGGCCCCGCCGCGGTGGAGCGCCATGCGCAGCGCATCGCGGCGCAGTTGCTGGCGCGCGGGCAGCCGGTCACGGGGGCCCCGTCCGCCGAAGCGGCCGGGGGCGACGCGGTCGAGTCGGTGGTGGTCGACACCCTGGAGTACCTGCGCCCGCGCACGGTCGGGGTGGAGACGGCGGCCCTGTGGGCGATGGCGCAGGTCGATTTCGTCGGGCTGTTGCGCGAGTTGGGCTTCACCGGTCCGCAGCGCTCGGCGGCGCTGGGGTCGATCATCGGGCGCATGGCGGCGCCGGGCTCGGAGTTGTCGACCCACGCCTGGCTGGGCGAGCGCAGTGGCCTGGGGGAGTTGCTGGGCGTGGATTTCGAGGCGCTGAGCCTGTCGGCGCTGTACCGGGTCTCCGACCGCCTGCTGGCGTCGAAGGCCGCACTGGAGACGGCGCTGTTCGAACGGGTGCAGGACCTGTTCGGCTTCTCCGCAACGGTCACCCTGTACGACCTGACCAACACCTACTTCGAGGGGGCAATGGCCGACAACGCCCAGGCGCAGCGCGGCCACTCCAAGGAGAAGCGCAGCGATTGCCCCCTGGTCACCCTCGGCCTGGTCCTGGATGGCAGCGGCTTTGTGCGCCGCTCCGAGGTCTTCGCCGGCAATGCCAGCGAAGGCCCGACCCTGGCCGGGATGCTCAACGGCCTGAACGCCCCGCAGGGGGCGCTGGTGGTGATGGACCGCGGCCTCGCGACCGAAGCCAACCTGACCTGGCTGCGCGAACAGGGCTATCGCTACCTGGTGGTCAGCCGCGAACGCAGCCGGCAGTTCGACCCCGAACAGGCCACCTCGCTGAACACGGCCTCCGGCGAGCGCCTGCACCTGCAGAAGACCCTCTCCGAGGACGGCACCGAGGCCCGGTTGTACTGCTACTCCGAGCGCCGCGCGGACAAGGAGACCGGGATCCAGCAGCGCTTCAGCCAGCGCTTCGAGGCCGAACTGGACAAGATCGCCGCCGGTCTGGACAAGCCCCGCACCACCAAGCGCCTCGACCGCCTCTGGGAACGGATCGGCCGGCTCCAGGCCCGGTCGCGGGGGATCGGCCAGCACTACACGATCGAGCTGGTGCCGGATGCCACCGGCACGCAAGCCACGGCGCTGCACTACCAGCGCAAGCCCGTCGAGGGCAGCCCGGTCACCCACCCGGGCGTCTACTGCCTGCGCAGCAGCGAGACCGACTGGGACGCCGAGACCCTGTGGCGCACCTACACGATGCTCACCGATCTCGAGGCGGTGTTCCGCAGCCTCAAGTCCGAACTCGGCCTGCGCCCGGTCTTCCATCACACCGAAGCCCGGGTCGACGGCCACCTGTTCATCACCGTCCTGGCCTATCAGTTCAC
>CAYFWA010001201.1:0-1913 GCA_964346625.1 uncultured Myxococcales bacterium | reverse complement strand
TTATTCTTGCGCGAGCCCTCAGGGGTCACGGGGAGCCATCCTCGGTGGGCAGCGCGTCGATCCAGCCCGCGATCCGCCGCAGATCGGGATCCGCCGTGCCGCAGCCGCGATCCGCGGGCCAGTCTCCCTCGCCCGGAGGCGGCATGGGCTCGCCCCAGATGCCGCGCAGCCCCAGCAGCTTCCACATGAGGTAGCTCGAGGCGTGCCGGCCGGGGGCCACGCGCGAAAAACCATCGTGATAGAAAGCGTCGCGCGCCACCAGGTGCTCCCGCGCCACGGTGGCGTCGCCGAGATCGAGCCCCGCCGGAGGCAGGTGGCCGCCATGACAGTGGCTGCAGCGGGGAGCGAGGATCTCGGCGTGCAGCGTCGCGAAGCCCGGGGGCGCCAGGGGCGTGGCGGCTTCGCTCTGATCCCCGGTGACGAAGGACGTGGTCACGGCCTCCGCGAGTCGGCCGTTCTCCACGGACCACAGCCCTTCGACCACGGCCTGGTGGCGCAGGTCCGCGGCGAGGGGGGAAAGGGGCGTGAGCTCCACGGCGCAGTCCAGATAGTCGAGCCGGCGGGACCCCCCGATGCGGCCGGCCCCGGCCGACAGCCAGGCCGTGTCGGCTCCCAGCGCGTCGGGGTGGATCCGTTGGTCGAACACGAACCGGATCCGTGGCGTCCGGGACACGCCCTCGCTCCCGGGGGCGGGCTCCACCGCCTGCAGCACCAGGGGCACCGGGTCCTGCTCGGCCAGATAGTCCCGGTCCGTGCCCCAGATGCACGCCGAGCTCGAGATCAGCGCCAGCAGCGCCAGGGAAAGCGGCGCGGTGGCCACGCGGATCCCATGGCGGCGCCGGGGCGAGGATCCGAACACGGATCCGGAAGTGTGGCTCATGGCGGGGATCCTAGAAGGCAACCGCAGCGGCTGTCA
This sequence comes from uncultured Myxococcales bacterium, assembly GCA_964346625.1. GTDB lineage: Bacteria > Myxococcota_A > Polyangia > HGW-17 > JAJRWW01 > CAYFWA01. Next base: position 997 of record CAYFWA010001201.1, on the reverse strand, counting down.
AAGTGGTAGGTGGCGGCGGACGCGCCGGGGCTACAGATACACCGAGTAGCCGAAGCTTGCCTTAGGCCCCGATCACGAATTATCTGATCGTTCAGGCCGCCGATCCATCCCGGCTGGCTGCGTGAGCTCGCTTCGCTCGCGGGTCTGGACTGGATCATTCCAGCAAGCTGGAATGATCCAGTCACCAGCGGCTCATCGGTTAAATAATTCGCAATATTCGCCCTCTTCGCGCCTTGCTAGCCGGGCGCCTCGGCGCCCTCGGTGCGTCGAACTTATTCTTGCGCGAGCCCTTAGGGTGCCGGCTACGCAGGCGGGCCGTCGAGCAGCAGGGCCAGGTCGAGCGCTACTTCGGGGAAGGGCTCGACGCGCGCCGGTGGACCGGGGGCGGTATGTACGGCAGTGACCAGGTAGCCCTCTTCGGCAAGCCGGAGCACCTCCAGGGTACGCGACTGCGGGCTCAGGAGCCAGAGGTGGGTGACCCGTTCCCGGTGATAGATCGACCGCTTCTCGCCCCGATCCACGCGCTCGGTGCTCGGCGAGACCACCTCGCACACCCAGTCGGGCGCGAGGTCGATGTGGGCGCCGTCGGGCAGTGCGGGGAGCCTTGCACGGCGCCAGCCCACGAGGTCCGGCACAAGCACGTCGCCTCCGAGATGCAGCTCCGGCTCGTCCAGGATCCACCAGCCGCCCGGTCCGCCATGCCCGAAGTGGTAGGGCCCGCCGACGAGCACGCCCAGTCCCGACGCGGCCTGGGCGTGCCGCGGAGACGGACGCGGCGAGGCGACGAGTCGGCCGCCCACCAGCTCCCCCACCAGGTGCGGCGGCAGCGCCTCGAGATCAGCGTAGGTGGCGTCGGTTTTCTCGAACGGTGCCTGGACCATGCCTCAGCGTACCACCGCACGGATCACCCGGCCAAGGGATTCGAGCGCTCGGTGCGCCGCCTAGGGCTCGCGCAAGAATAACTTCGGCATTCGTGCGCCGATCCATCAATTCTGTC
>CAYFWA010001200.1:0-1915 GCA_964346625.1 uncultured Myxococcales bacterium | reverse complement strand
GCCGCGGTGCGCCGAAATTCTGCGCACTTGAGCGATATTGTGCCCGGGCGAAGCCGTTTGGCCCTTGGCGAGGCGCCTGGGGGCCGCCGCAGGGGGGGCGGGGGCCCGCGGCGCGCCCGGCGGAGACCACAGCGCAAATGGCTCCGGATCGGCAGACCTCGACGAGGGCGCATCGAGTCGCTACCATCGGGGCCGTCAGGGGAGCAGCCACGATCCACAGGAGATCCCGGGATGTCCCCCTTTGCCGAGTACACCGAGCACGACGCCACCGGCCTGGCCGAGCTGGTCCGGGGAGGCGAGGTGACCCCCCTCGAGCTCACCGAGGCCGCCATCGCCCGCGCCGAGCAGGAAAACCCCCGACTCAACGCCATCATCTGTCCACTGTACGACCGCGCCCGGGCGCTGGTGCAGCGCCGCAAGCTGCCCGCCGGGCCGTTTTCCGGGGTGCCCTTCGTGGTCAAGGACCTCGTGTCCAGCCTCAAGGGCGTGCCCAAGCACGCCGGGAGCCGGTTTTTCCTGGGGTACGTCCCGGATCACAACTCCGAGCTGATGAACCGCTGGCTGCGCACCGGCGTGGTGGTGATCGGCAAGACCAACACCCCGGAGCTCGGGCAGCTCCCCACCACCGAGCCGGAGCTGTATGGGCCCTCGCGCAACCCGTGGGATCCGGCGCGCACCACCGGGGGCTCTTCCGGGGGCACCGCCGCGGCGGTGGCCAGCCGCATCGTTCCCTTCGGCACCGGCGGCGACGGCGGGGGCTCCATCCGCATCCCGGCGGCCGCCTGCGGCCTGTTCGGTCTCAAGCCCACGCGGGGGCGCACGCCCTCCGGCCCGGACCAGGCCGCCGCCTGGGACGGGTTCGCCGTGGAGCACGTGCTCACCCGCTCGGTGCGCGACAGCGCCACCATGCTGGACGCCACCTGCGGCTGGATGCCCGGCGACCAGGCGTTCTTGCCCCGGCCGGCGCGCCCCTTCGCCGAGGAGCTCGGCCGCGATCCGGGCCGGCTGCGCGTCGGCTTTTCCACCGAGCCGCTGCTGCCCGCCACGGTCCACCCGGACTGCGAGCAGGCGGTGCGCGACACCGCCGCCCTGCTCGAGGAGCTCGGCCACGACGTGGTGGAGGCCGCGCCCCGCATCGACGGCCGCGCCTTCGCCATGGATTTTCTCATCTTGGTCGCGGGCAACACCTGGGCCGAGATCCACGAGGCCGAGGCGCAGCTCGGTAAGCGGGCCCGGGCCCGGGACTTCGAGCCCCTCACCTGGCTGTCGCGCCAGATGGCCCGGGCCTTCCACGCCGGCGACTACATCGCGGCCAAGCGTCGCCTCGAGCAAAACACCCGCTCGGTGCATGAGTTTTTCACCACCTTCGACGTGCTGCTCACCCCCACCCTCAGCGCGCCGCCGCTGCCGCTGGGCTTCATGCACAAGGGCGGCGCCCTGGGGGCCCTCGAGCGCCTGGTGTCGCGGCTGCCGCCGAGCCGGCTGCACCGCCTGGACTCGGTGCTCGAGCAGGCCAGCCGCGACGCCTTCTCCTTCGTGCCCTGGACCCCCGTGATGAACGTCACCGGGCAGCCCTCCATGTCCGTGCCCCTGCAGTGGAACGAACAGGACTTACCCATCGGCTCCATGTTCACCGCCGCCGTGGCCGACGACGCCCTGCTGCTGCGCCTGGCCGCCCAGCTCGAGACGGCGCAGCCCTGGGCCCCGCGCCGCCCGCCGAGCCCGAAGCCCACTACCCCAACCGGGTAATCGAACGCGATACTTCGGCGTGGGTCGCCTCGCAGTCCGACCCCGCCGCGTGCCGCTCGGCTCGAACCCGCGAATACCTGCACCGAGTGTCTACGAGCAGGCCTGGCTGAATGGGAGCGAAGCGACCTTTGGGGGAGGGGACCCGCGCGATTCACTCGCGCGGGGA
>CAYFWA010001199.1:0-1917 GCA_964346625.1 uncultured Myxococcales bacterium | reverse complement strand
AACACGGAGACCGTGAACAAGGGCGACAAGTCGTAAAGCGGCAAGTCGTAAAGCGGCAAGTCGTAAAGCGGCAAGTCGTAAAGCGGCAAGTCGTAGGCGACAAGTCGCAGGAGTGAATAATGCTCATCATCGAGCTCGAGTTCCCCGCAGGGCGTTACCACGCCACCCCATGGGGACACAACGTCAACGAAGGGATCGTAGAGTGGCCCCCCTCGCCCTATCGCCTCGCGCGAGCCCTCATCGATGTAGGCAAGCGCAGGCGGCCCGAGTGGGACGACGAGCGCCTGGCGGCCGTGGTCCGCACGCTGGAGAAACCGCTCGGATTCCAGCTCCCCCCGGCCACGGCCTCGCACACCCGGGCCTACCTGAGCAGCAACGACAAGGACCCCCAGAAGAAACAGAAGATCTTCGACGCCTTCGCCGTGGTCGACCGCAACGCCACGCTGCGCGCCGCCTTCGACGCCAGCCCCGAGGAGACGGTGCGCGCCGACCTGGACGACCTGCTGTCCGAGCTGAGCTACCTCGGGCGCTCCGAATCCTGGGTGCGGGCCCGCCTCTCCGCGGCGACCACCGAGGCGCTCCCGATCGAGCTGAGCTGCGTCCCCGCCGCGATGGCCACGGATGGCCCGGAGGCCGAGGTGACTGCGGATGCGAAGGTCGCAGCACCTCGAAGCCAGACCGAGCTGGTTCGCGTCGCCTGCCTTCGTCCAGAGGCCGCCTACGAGCGTCTCGCAGAGAAGCCCTCTCGAACCGGGTCCCGGAAACGGCGCAGTCCCAAAAAAGCAAAGAAAGACGGCGAAACTGGTAAAAGCAGCGCTACGCACCTCTCCTGGTTCGAGGCCATCTGCCTCTCCACCGATGATCTTCTCCGCGAAGGCTGGAGCGATCCCCCCGGTCAGCTCAGCGTGGATTTCCTCCGCAGCGCCACGGCGCTGCACCCCCGACCGAGGCGTCGCCGCCGCACGCTCGAATCGAGGTTCCGCGTGGCGCGCTACGCCCTGCACTGCGCCGGCGACGTGCTGCCGCGGGTCACCGACACCGTCCCCCTGGCCGAGACCATCCGGGTCTACCTGATGGGGATCCACAAGCGCGTCCAGGGCGACGATCCCACGGCCGTCTCCCCGATCTTCCACGGCAAGGACCACGAAGGCGCGCCCCTACAGGGACACGAGCACGCCTACATCCTACCGCTGGACGAGGACCGGGACGGCCGCATCGATCACGTGATGATCTGCTCGCCCCGCCCCTTCGACACCAGCGAGCTGCAGGCGCTCGACAATCTGCGCAGGGTCCACCAGCGCAGCGGCCGCCCCGAGATCGATCTGGTCCTCGCCGACCTCGAGGCCAAGCCGACCGAGCCCATCTCGACGCGTTGGGTCAGCGCCACCCCCTTCGTCACCGCGAGACACCACCGTCGGGGGCGCGGGCCCTACCCCGAGTGGCTGGCCGATGAGATCCGCCGCGAGTGCGAGTACCACGGCCACCCCCGCCCGCGCTCGGTGCGCCTGATCCCGCACACCGAGCACCTCGCGCACCGCCTGCGCTGGATGGAGTTCGTCCGCTCCCGCAAGGGCAACCGCCCGCTCCGCGGACACGGGATGGTGCTCGAGTTCGAGCAGCCCGTCCAGGGCCCGATCGCCATCGGCGCCCTGGCACACTTCGGGCTCGGTCAGCTCCTGCCGGCGGATCGATAGCGGTTCCTGCCAGCGGGTCAACGGACGCAGCGCCGGACGCAGCGCCGGACGCAGCGCCGGACCGACGAACGAGGCGGCGAAAGAACAAACAACCAAAATGCGCCGCTCGCACCGCGAGCCGGCGCGTGGGGAGAGCTGCAAGCGATGGACAAGTGCGCCCAGAGCGAAACACACCCGAGCAACACACACCCGAGCAACACACACCCGAGCAACACACACCCGA
>CAYFWA010001198.1:0-1917 GCA_964346625.1 uncultured Myxococcales bacterium | reverse complement strand
GACGCAGACGCAGGCACAGACGCAGACGCAGACGCAGGCACAGACGCAGACGCAGACGCAGACGCAGACGCAGACGCAGACGCAGACGCAGACGCAGGCACAGACGCAGACGCAGACGCAGGCACAGACGCAGACGCAGACGCAGACGAAAACACGGACACGTGTGCTCCCAAGGCCGACTCTGACGGTCCCTACGGCGTCGCGCTGGACATCGGCACCACGGCGCTGTCGGCCGAGCTGGTGGACCTGTCCACCGGCGACATCCTGGGGCGCGCTTCGAGCCTCAACGCCCAGGTGGCCTGCGGCGACGACGTGCTGTCGCGCATCCTGTGCGCGGCCGAGCGCGGGGGCATCGATCGGCTCCACGCCTACGTCACCGACACGGTCAACAACCTCGTGCGGGAGATGGCCGATGCCCGGGGCATCGACTCCGAGGAGATCCTGGCGATGTCGGTGGCCGGCAACACGGTGATGACCCACACCCTGCTGCGCCTCGATCCCGCCTCCATCCGCGCCGAGCCCTACGTGCCCGTGGCCACCACCCTCCCCGTGCTGACAGCCGCCGAGCTGGGCCTGGCGGTGCACCCGCGGGCGGGCGTGTTCGTGCTGCCGGGCACGGCGGCCTACGTGGGCGGTGACATCACCTCGGGCGTGGTGGCCTCCGGCCTCGCCCGGCGCGAGGAGACCACCCTGTTCATCGACGTGGGGACCAACGGCGAGATGGTGCTGGGCAACCAGGACTGGATGCTCACCGCGGCCTGCAGCGCCGGCCCCGCCTTCGAGGGCGGCGGCATCCAGTGCGGCATGCGCGCGATCCCCGGGGCCATCGAGACCTTGCGGCTCGACCCCGACACCCTGCAGCCGAGCTACACCGTGGTGGGCGGGCAGGATCCCCAGGGCCTGTGCGGCAGCGGCCTCATCGACCTGCTGTCGGAGCTGCTTTTACACGGCGTCATCGAGCCCAACGGCAAGCTCGCGAGCGGGGCCCCCGCCGACCGCGTGGTGGACACCCCCTTCGGGCGCGGGTTCCTGGTGGTGCCCGCCCACGAGTCGGCCACCGGACAGGCGATCGTGTTCACCGAGCCGGACATCGAGATCCTGGTGCGCACCAAGGGCGCGGTGTACGGCGGGATCCAGACCCTGCTCACCGAGGCCGGGCTGACCCCGGACGTGTTGGACCGCATCCTGGTGGCCGGCGGCTTCGGCCAGCACCTCGACCTCGACCGCGCCGTGGCCATCGGGCTCTTGCCCGACGTGGACCGTGAACGATTCACCTACCTGGGCAACACCTCGCTGGTGGGCGCCTACCTCACGCTGGTGTCGCGCGCCCACCGCGAGGAGGCCGCGCGGGTGGCGCGGTCCATGACCTACCAGGACTTCTCGTCCTCGGGCTCCTTCTTCGACCAGTACCAGCAGGCCCTGTTTCTCCCGCACACCGACCTGCGCCAGTTCCCCACCGCGTCCGCGATGCGGTAGCTCCGCTCGTTGAGATACCCGGCGCCGAACTCGTTGACGCGGTAGCGCGCGTTTTCGGCCTCCTGGGGCGCCGCGTCGAAGTTGTACTTGCCCGTGAGCACCCCGCCCGCCAGCGGCCCCCACGGGATCACCGCCAGGTCCAGCGCGCGCGCCAGGGGCAGCAGCTCCCGCTCCGGCGTCCGCTCGATGAGGCTGTACTGAATCTGGAGCCCCACTCCTCTCCAAAGGTCATGGTCCCCAGACAAAGCTCCGAGACCCGCAATCCACTCTTTCCCAGCAGCTTGTATCGGCTATATCCGGATCTCTCACCACGATAACGATTCGTTTTCTCGAGAGAAACGGGGTTACGAGCCGAATCTAGCCTGATCCGGATTGAGCGAAAACGGACGCCTTGCTGTACACGCCGCGCTGTCACGGCTCTGGCATGTTGACCACAGCAGC
>CAYFWA010001197.1:0-1919 GCA_964346625.1 uncultured Myxococcales bacterium | reverse complement strand
GGGATCGTCGGCGGCGCGCGCATAGGGGGCGCTCGCGCCTGCCGCAAAGCGCTCGAGCAGCGCCTGCACCAGGCTCGGCGCGCCGCCGGCGCCACCCTGCGCCACCGCCCGCGACAGCAGCAGATCGAGCGCCGGCGTCGCCGGCGCCTGCACCAGCACCAGCGGCACCGGGCCGAACAGTCCGGGCGCCAGCAATGTCAGCCCGGCGGAAGGACCGGTGTTCGCCGTCATCGCCGCTGCAGGGGCCGGCGGGGAGCGCGGCTTCGGCCACAGCGCAAATGGCTCGACGCAGTTGTTGCTCGACGGCCTCGGCCTTTCGAAGCTATCCTCTCGCGAGCCTTACGGGCCGGCCGTCTTCTCGTGTGGGGTTGGATGTTGATCATGGCTATCGTGTCTATCCGGGTGATCCAAAACGAATTCAAGCGTGGTGCCCGCCTGCGGGCACACCCCCGCGCCTGGTTGGCCCTGGGCGTTTTGCTCCTGATGGTCGTCGGTTGCGACGGGCGGGGCGCCGGGACTACGGGCAGCGAGCGCGAGTGCTGGGACACCTGGGAGTGCAACCCGGGGCGGCTGTGCGGGGAGATGGTCCCCTGTCTGAACTTCGTGTGCCGCGACGATCTCGAGCCCGTGATCATCGAGTGCCCGGGGGACCAGTGCGTACGCGACGACGACTGCGTGGTGGCGCAACCCTACGACTGCTGCCTCGGCTGCCCCCGCGTGCTGGACCGCGACGCCCTGGCCGAGCAGCCCTGTCTGTACGAGACCGGCTTCGCCACCGACCCCCCACCTCCCGAGTGCGTGTTCGAGTGCATGGCCTGCCCCCTGTGCTTTCCCCAGCCCCTGCAGGCGCGTTGCGAGCTCGGCCACTGCGTCGCCGCGGAGCAGGGCTGCCCCAGCACCGAGGACGCCTCGCCCCCGGAGGCCTCCGTCACCCAGCTCATCGCCTCGCCCGCGGCCTACGAGGGCAACCGCTACCGGGTCACCGGGACGCTGCTGCCCGGCAGCGGAGATTGCACGGCGGACTGCCCGGCGCCGCGCTGCTGCGAGCACCGCATGACCCTGGACGGCGCGCTGGCCTTGAGCGGGGCGCCCTGTGAGCTGCGGCTCGGCCTGTGGGCCGATCGGCAGTGCGCCGACACCTTCACCACCGAAGGCCTCTTGCCGGGCGCGGTGTACACCGTCACCGGGATCTTTGCTCGCGACCCGGGCTCGAGCATGCCCCTGAGCCTGCAGGTGGACGGCCTGGCCCTCGCGGAACCGGCGGGCATCGAGGGGGCCTACGACTTGACCGTCACCCAGGTGGACTCCGAGCCCGGAGCTCCGAGCTGCGACCCCCCGGCGCTGCAACCCGGCGCCTTTGGCCGGCTGTACCTGGCCGCCAGCGGTGACCGCGTGCAGGCGCTGGCCCCCCTGTTCGACTGCTGGCCGGCCTTTCTGGGCAGCCGGGACGGGCAGGGGCGTTTCGAGACCCGCGTCCCCGTGTCGTGTGACGAGTGCTGCTGCGACTACGAGCTTTCCGGCGAGGTCATCGGCTCCCGGCTCTTCGGTCGCTACACCGCCTTCGACGGCCAGTGCCGCTACGAGTACATCTTCGAGGCCGTCCGCGATCCGCTCCCGCATCCCGACCCCCCGGACTCTCCGCTTTGACCACCTCCTCCGGTGGATGCCGTTGCATCGAGCTGTCCGCTGCCGATTTTGCTCGGAAGGGGGGGTCGGGAATCATGTCAGGGGGGATGTCCCATCCCCCCTCCCCCCGAAACCTACCCGAGCCTCTCCTCCGCGTAGCGGAGGAGAGGCTCGGGTAGGTAAGTAGACGTACCGTTTACCCCCCAGCTCATAACGCAGGGCAGCAATCGCGGATGGAACCCGCGGCTGAGCCAGGCCCCCTTTCGTCCGCGCCTCGGGCCAAATCGTCCGCC
>CAYFWA010001196.1:0-1919 GCA_964346625.1 uncultured Myxococcales bacterium | reverse complement strand
GCCGCGATGGATCGCGCGCCAGATGGTGAATTAATTTTGACCAGGGCCCTAAGGAGCGAGCATCCACCATGTCCAAGGCCAATTCACAGAGCATCGAGTCGCTTTACCCCCTGATCCTGGACAGCATCGACCAGGGGGTCTTCACGGTGAACGGCGACTTCGTGGTGACGTCGTTCAACGCCGCGGCCGAGCGGATCATCGGGATGTCGCGCGAGGAGGCCATCGGCCAGCCCTGCCACCACGTGTTTCGAGCGAGCATCTGCGAGTCGGGCTGCGCCCTGCGGCAGACCCTCGAGACGGGCGAGCCGCTGCGCAACGTGCGCATCGACGTGCTCGATCAGGACATGCAGGCCGTCCCCCTGGAGGTGAGCACCGCCGTGCTGCGGGGCCGGGGAGGGCAGATGATCGGCGGCGTGGAGATGTTCCGCGACATCTCCGAGCTCGAGACCCTGCGCCAGCAGCTCACCGGGCAGCCGGGCTTCGCCGACATCATCGGCATCAGCGCGCCGATACGCGAGGTGTTCGGGCTGCTGCCGGACGTGGCGGACTCGGACGCCCCGGTGCTCATCGAGGGGCCCAGCGGCAGCGGCAAGGAGCTGGTGGCCCGGGCCGTGCACGATCTCTCTGCGCGGCGGGACAAGCCCTTCGTGCGGGTCAACTGCGGCGCCTTGCCCGACACGCTGCTGGAGTCGGAGCTGTTCGGGTATCGCAAGGGCGCGTTCACCGACGCGCGGCGGGACAAGACGGGGCGGTTCGTGGAGGCCCACGAGGGCACGCTCCTGCTCGACGAGATCGGCGACGTGAGCCCGGCCTTTCAGGTCAAGCTGCTGCGCGTGCTCGAGGAGGGGGAGCTCCAGCCCCTCGGCGCCACCGAGTCCATCCCGGTGGATGTCAGGCTCCTCTCGTCGACGAACAAGGATCTGGCGGCCTTGGTGGCCGAAGGCCGGTTCCGCGAGGATCTGTATTACCGGCTGCGGGTGGTGCCCCTCCGGATCCCCTCGTTGCGGGAGCGCCGCGAGGACATCCCTCTGCTGGTGGAGCACTTCGTGGCCCGGGGCGTGGCGCGCACGGGCCGGTACATCCAGGGCCTCACGCCCGCCGCCATGGACGCGCTGATGGCCCATGACTTCCCGGGCAACGTGCGGGAGCTGCGCAACCTCATCGAGCGCGCCTTCGTGCTGTGTCGGGAGGGAGAGATCGATCTGGAGCACCTGCTCCCCGAGGTGGGAGGCGTGGAGGGCGGGGCGTCCTCGGAGCTCAGCGCCGATCGGCAGACCGGGCAGGGGACCGCGCGGGGCGCCGGGTCGAGGCTCAAGCCCTCGGAGCGGCGCATCCTCGGGCGCCCTGCGGCCCGGGCCGGAGACGGCTCGCCCCAGGCGAGACGCCTGGTGGAGGCCCTGGACGCCCACGGCTGGAACCGCACCGAGACCGCGGCGGCCCTCGGGATCGCCCGCAACACTCTCTGGCGACGGATGCGAGACTATGGTCTGCTCGATGGTTGAGGGGCGCGTTGGTGAGCCACGTTCGTTCTGGCGGCTACCAGAGCGGCTTCCGGATCCGACCCCCGTCCGCTTCGCCGCCGAGAGGCGTCGCCCCGCGCTCGACCCAAAAACCAGATTACAGGTGAAACACCTGGAACATACTGGAACACCCGACTGTTCCAACTGTTCAACGCCTCATCGACGGATTGCGCTCAACTAATTGTAATTAAAGTGTATCTTACCATCGCGAAGAGTTGGCACGTTGCTCGCAGTAATCGCTGGCAGGAGGTACATCATGCCGAACTACGATCGAACGGGACCCCGAGGAGAAGGTCCGAATACGGGTTGGGGCGACGGCCCCTGTCAGAAGGGAACCCCCCAGGGCGGCGGCGGTGGCGGCGGTGGCCGCGGTGGCGGCGACGGCGGTGGCGACGGCGG
>CAYFWA010001195.1:0-1921 GCA_964346625.1 uncultured Myxococcales bacterium | reverse complement strand
GAATCGGAACCGGAATCGGAACCGGCTCCGGAATCGGAACCGGAATCGGAACCGGAACCGGAACCGGAACCCCGCCCCTGGTGGCGCCGGGATCGCGTGCTGCTGCCGGCCGGGGTGACGCTGCTGTTCGCCCACCCCGCGCTGTGGGAAAACGGCACCCGGGTGGAGGTCTACGCCCTCGCCATGCTGTGCGGCGTCTGGGCGGTGGCCCGGGCCGCGGCCACCCTCGCTCCCCGACGCGCCGGGGGCGGGGGCTGGTTCGGGGTCGGCGTGGGGCTCGGCCTGACCGCGTCGGCCAACGCCTACATGGCCACCATCGCCGCCGCCGGTCTGGCTCCGGCGCTGCTCGGGGCGCTGTGGCGCCGCCGGCTCGGCGGGCGGGGGCTGGCGCAGGCGTTGGGGGGCGGCCTGGTGGGCCTGCTGCCCTTTTTGCACCTGCCCATGACCGCCGGTCGCATCGACGTGTTCGTCTGGGGGGCGCCCACCGGCGGCGAGGCCCTGTCGCGCTACCTGCGCAACGCCGACTTCGCGCACAACCACGGCCTCGGCCTCCACGGGTTCATCGACCACCTGGGCTCCTGGTCACTGTGGGCGGTGGACCACGGCCTGCTGCCGCTGCTGGGGCTCGGGCTGCTCGCGCACGGGCTCTGGGGTCGCCGCGCCGGCCTCGGCCGGCTGTGGGCGCCCGTGGCGCTGGCACTCACCGTGACGGTGCTGTGCCTCAACGTGATCTTCTGGCCCCGGGTGACCGACTACCTGGGGTACCTGTCGTTGCCGGTGAGCGTCCTCGGGGCCGGCGCCTGGGTGGCGGTGCTGCGGCTCGCCCGCGCGTCGGGCGTCCAACGGCGGCTCGCCGTGGCGCTCGCGGGTGTGCTCGCCGCGGTGCTGCTCGGGAGCCTGGCCCTGGCGCCGCCCGCCGTGCATGAGCGCACGCGTCACCGGGATCGGCTCGCCCGGGTGCTGGCCGCCGGCGCCCTGCGCGACGCCCCGCCCCGGGCCATCGTGGTGGTGGAGGCCGACCACTGGGCCTTTCCGCTGCTGTACCTGCAGGAGGTGGAAAAGCGCCGCCCGGATGTGGTGATCCTGCCCTACGGGCTCTCCGGGGCCTCGTGGTACTGGGCCCACCTGCACCGACGCCACCCCGACCTGCGCCGCTTCGCGTTGCGGGGTCCCGGCGGCAAGGTGGGTCGCTTTCAGCGCTTTCGGGCCGCCAACCCGGACCGCCCGGTGCTCTACGCGACCTTCGCCCTGGCGGTGACCCTCGGCCGTCCGGGCTGCCCGGGGCGCTGGCTGCTGCGCGACCGCAACGCCTGCGGCCACCCCGGCGCGCGGGGCCCCGACCGGCTCACCGCAGCCCTGCGCGAGCAGGTGGACCGGATCGGCGCCGGCTCCCCCCCTGCCGGGCGCGTGATCGCCCACGTGGCCCTCGAGCGGGGGCTGATCCTGTGGCGCTACGGCTTGCCCGCGGCGGCCCTGCGGGCCTTCCGCGCCGGGGTCCCGGCGGCCCACCGGCCGCCGCCCCCCCGGCCGCCGCCCCCCCGGCTCAACGGCGGCCCCGCCGGCCGGCTGCGCGGCCCGCCGCACCGCTGGGAAAAACCCGTGCTCATCGGGCACTGGTCACGCAACCTCTATATGGCCGCGAAGCTGCTGCACGCCGCCGGCGCCGAGGACGCCGCCCGGGCCCACCTGCGCGCCGCCGCCGCGGCGGGCCTGCCCGAGGCCCGCTGACATTTGTTTTCGACAGCCCCCGATCCTCGATCCCAACCCCCCCTGCGCGGCGGGCCTGCCCGAGGCCCGCTGACATTTGTTTTCGACAGCCCCGGATCCTCGATCCCAACCCTCCCCTGAGGGCTCGCGCAAGAATAACTTGTGTCGTATTCGTCCCAGTTTTCCGTTGACAACGAGGCGGATGCTGCACGAC
>CAYFWA010001194.1:0-1922 GCA_964346625.1 uncultured Myxococcales bacterium | reverse complement strand
AACGACGACCCCGGGAGCACCATCGTCGCGGGTGCGTTTCGCGCGACCCCCATCCCGGAGCCCGGCAGTGCCCTGGCCAGCCTTGGCCTCCTCGCCCTCGGGGCGGCGGGCGTACGGCGGCATCGGGCCAAGCAGCGGGCAGCGGACACCGCCTAATCCCAGCCATACGCCCCCCGCGCCGAGCCTCGGCGCGGCCCACCTGGGCTGCACCCTATGACCGGATCACGCCGTTTGCTCATCGTCGGCTGGGACGCGGCCGACTGGAAGATCATCCATCCGCTGATGGAGCAGGGGCTGATGCCCCATACCCACCGCCTGGTCGAACGGGGGGCGAGCGGGAATCTGGCGACCCTCTCGCCGGTGCTCTCGCCCATGCTGTGGACCTCCATCGCCACCGGCAAGCGCCCCCACCAACACGGGATCTTCGGGTTCTCGGAGCCAACCCCGGACGGCACGGGCGTCCAACCCATCAGCGGGCCGTCGCGGCAGACCAAGGCCTTCTGGAATATCCTGAATCAGCAGGGCTGGCAGAGCCAGGTGGTGGGGTGGTGGCCGAGCCATCCGGTGGAGCCCATCAACGGCGCAATGGTCTCCAACCACTATCAACGGGCCCCCGGGCCCTTGGCCCAGGGCTGGCCGATGGCCCCGGGGACGGTCCATCCGCCCCGCTTGGCCGAGCCCCTCGCGGCGCTGCGCCTGCACCCCGAGGAGTTGACCGCCGATCAAATCCGGCCCTTCGTGCCCCACCTTGAGGCGGTGGATCAGGATCGGGACGGCCGCCTCGCCGCCCTGATGCGCATCGTGGCCGATTGCACCACGATCCACTCGGCGGCCACCTATCTCCTGGAACACGAGCCCTGGGATGTGGCGGCGGTGTACTACGATGCCATCGATCACTTCTGCCACGGCTTCATGAAATACCACCCGCCGCGCCAGCCCTGGGTGACGGAGTCGGATTTCCAGCTGTATCAAAATGTCGTGGCGGCAGGGTATGTCTACCACGACATGATGCTGGGGCGGCTGCTGGAGCTGACCGGTCCGGAGACCCTCGTGGTGTTGTGCTCGGACCACGGCTTCCATCCGGATCACCTGCGCCCGAGCGCCCTACCGACGGAGCCGGCGGGGCCGGCGGTGGAGCATCGCGACGTCGGGGTGCTGGCCCTGGCCGGGCCCAACATCGCCGCGGATCGGCTGCTCCACGGGGCGAGCCTCTTGGATATCACACCCACCTGCCTGGCGGCCCTGGGGCTTGCGGTGGGTGAGGACATGGACGGGCGGGTCTTGACGGATGCCTTCGTCGAACCGCCCACGGTGACCACGGTGCCGAGCTGGGATGCCATCCCCGGCGACGACGCCCGGCCCCAGAACCGCCCGCCGGCCGCGCCGGGGGAGGCCCGCGAGGCCATGCGCCAGCTCGAGGACCTGGGTTATGTGGATCCGCTGCCCGAGAACCAGGAGCGGGCCGTCGCCCAGACCCTGCGGGAGCTCGAGTATAACCGGGCACGCTCCTATCAAGACGCCGGTCGCCACGGCGATGCCCTGTCCATTCTGATCCGCCTGTACACGGACTATCCCCTGGAATTCCGCTTCGGCATCCAGCTGGCGCTGTCCCTACAGGCCCTCGGGCGACCCGCGGACATGGGCCGCGTGGTCGAGGATATGGGGCGACGCTGGGCCCGGGCGGCGGAGCTCGCCGCGGAGCGGCTGCAGACCATCCGCGGGATCGCGGCGGAGCGGCGTGCCGCCCGCGGGCTCGCTGAGCTCGACGCCGGGGACGCGGAGGCCGAGACAGACTCCGAGGAGGCGAACGCCCCGGTGTTCAACGAGCGGGAGCGGCGGGTTGTGCGGGAGCTACGCGCCATCGCCCGGGGCAACCGCCGGAGCCTCGATTACCTGGCCGCGGCGGCCGCCACGGCCCAGGG
>CAYFWA010001193.1:0-1926 GCA_964346625.1 uncultured Myxococcales bacterium | reverse complement strand
GAACCGGAACCGGAACCGGAACCGGAACCGGAACCGGAACCGGAACCGGAACCGGGTGGAGACTCGGGGGGCGCGCTGCTCATCTCACCGTTGCCAGCTTCACGCTTGCCAGAGCGCGAGGTGGTCCTGGATATAGTCTCGCAGGGTCCGCGGGGGGCGGCCGAGCCAGCGCGCCAACGAGGGATCCACGTGGCGGGCGTTGCCCAGGCGCAGCCCCAGGTGCAGCACGGTCTGCACGAGGGCCTGCGGCCAGGGGCGGCCTCGACGTCTCAGGTGCAAAATATAGCCGGGAGCGCTCAGCGGCCGATAGACGACCCTTTGACCCAGGGCTTCGGTGAGCTGGGCCGCCACGTCGTGAAAAGACAGCGCCTCGGGTCCGGTGAGCGTCAGGGCCTGGCCTCGCAGCGCCGGCTCGACAAAGGAGCGCGCCGCGAGCGCCCCCACATCCCGGACATCCACGAAGGCGGCGCGGCCCCGGCCCGCCGGCACACGCAGCTCGGAGCGCTCCCGGAGGTCGGCCCGGTAGGCGTCGCCCAGGTTCTGGGCGAAAAACCCCGCGCGCAGCAGCGTCGCCGAAACGCCCCGCTGCAGCAGGTGCTGCTCGACCCGGTGGTGGGGCACCCAGCGCTGACGCTCCGCGCCCATCACCGAAAGAAACGCCACGTGCCGCACGCCCGCGGCCAGGGCTCGATCCACGAGCACGTTGAGCGTTCGCTTCACGTCAGCGATGGGCGGCGGCCGCAACAGAAACAGCCCGCGCATCCCCTGCACGGCCGCGTCGTAGGTGCCCGGATCGCGAAAGTCCAACCGCCGCGCCTGCGCGACGCCCAGCGCCGCGGCCGTGCGGTGCGGGTCCGAGCCGGCCGCCACGAAGGGGACCGACAAACGGCGCAGCTCGGCCACCACCGCCCGGCCCGTATTGCCCGTGGCGCCGGTGACCAGCACCGGCTGCAGCGCCTCGGCCACCGCGCCTGTTGAATCGCTTTGAACCGCCATGGCTGTTTGTACCATATGGGATCGCATGGTCCTTTTTTCGTTGCATCGAGGGGAGTCATCCCCGATCCTTGGCACGTCTCGCGGGACGGTCGCCCGAGCTCTGCGAGCAGATTCATTTGCGAGGGAGGTTTCATTTTCATGACGGACAAGAAAAAGGTGGAGGGCTGCGTCTCGGCGGCCGGGGGGCCCGTGGCGCCCGCGTCGAGGCCGCACCCAGCAGAGGCTGACCCTTCAACCCAGCAAGAGGAGACGAAAATGCACGTGAGCGTCGGAAAAGAAGCGCCTGATTTCGAGGCCGGGGCCTTTGTCAACGGTGGTTTCAAGAACATCAAGCTCTCGGACTACCGCGGGCGGTGGGTGTTTCTGTGCTTCTACCCGGGAGACTTCACCTTCGTCTGACCGACGGAGCTGTCGGCGGTCGCCGGCAAAGCCGAAGTGTTCAAGGAGCTCGACGTGCAGGTGCTGGCCTGCAGCACGGACAGCCGCTTCGTCCACAAGGTCTGGCAAGAGGAGGAGCTGTCCAAGATGGTAGAGGGGGGCTTCCCGTTCCCCATGCTCTCGGACGCCGGGGGCAAGATCGGATCGGTCTATGGCATCTACGATGAGGCCGGCGGCGTGGACGTGCGCGGCCGCTTCATCATCGATCCCGACGGGGTGATCCAGGCCATCGAGGTGCTCACGCCCCCGGTGGGCCGCAAGGTGGACGAGTCCATCCGCCAGCTCCAGGCCTTCCAGCACGTGCGCAAGACCCAGGGCGCCGAGGTGTGCCCCGCCGGCTGGGAGCCCGGCCAGCCGGTGCTCAAGGTGGGCCCCGAGCTCGTGGGCAAGGTCTGGAAGGTCTGGAAGCCGACCGAGTAGCCGTGGGTCCCAGCCCCCGTCTCCCCCAGCTTACGTCTCCCCCAGCCCCCGGCCCACAGCCCACGGCCCACC
>CAYFWA010001192.1:0-1929 GCA_964346625.1 uncultured Myxococcales bacterium | reverse complement strand
GAATTGCGCCTCGGCGCCCTCGGTGCGTCGAGCTTATTCTTGCGCGAGCCCTAAGTGAAAACTGAGATGAGTGAACAATCTGAAATCCTGTCTTTTTATCAGAACAACCTCCCCGAGGCCCAGGTGGCGGCGGAGCGGGACGGGACCCCCATCCGGCTGAGCGCGACCTGTCCTTTCTGTCAGGAGGAGCCCCGCGGGATGCTTTTGGTGGACTGCGACCCCGACAGCCTGTTTCTGGGGCTGCACGTGTGCACGGCGCTGTGCTCGCACCCGGGCTACATGACGGCCTTCGCCAAGCGGCGGGGGATGTCGGTGGCCGAGGTGCCGGGGTTCGATCCGGACCGGGAGGAGAGCTGGCGGCCGCCGGCGTTGCCCCACGGGCACAAGGACAACGAGATGCACCGCTACCGGCGGATGCTCTCGGCGCCCATGCGCGAGCCCTTCCGCCACGGGGGCATCGGGGACCGGGTGCTGGACCTGTTTCAGGTGGGCTACAACGGCCGCATGTATACCTTCCCCTACCTGCAGCACGATGGCCACTGCTACGCGCTGCGGGCCACCACCTTCACCCGCTTCGAGGAGCCGCTGTGGCTGGGCAGCGAGGCGTTCTCGGTGGTGCCCCACAACGTGTTCAACGCGCCTCAGGTGACGCGCTGCGACGGCGGCACCTGCTTCGTGACGGTGGGCGAGCGCAACGTGCTGGCCCTCACCCAGGCGGGCTACCCGGCGGTGGCCGTGCCCACCAACGAGGACGACGAGTCCATCACCCCGGAGCGCTTCGAGTTCGTCAAGCGCGTGGTGGTGGTGACGGACAACAGCGTGGAGGGGCAGGACGCGGCCCGGCGCATCGCCTTGCGGCTCGGCTACAAGGTCCGCATGATCCGTTGGCCGCTGGACACCAAGAAGAGCTTCCAGATCGGGGACCTGCTGGCCGCCGATCCGGAGCAGTTCTCCGCCCGGCTGCGGGAGCTGGTCCGGTTGAGCGAGCCGCTGTCGCCCCTGTCCATCCCCCGGCGGGAGTTCGCCGCCTACCAGGAGGTGCTCGATCGGCAGCGGGGCTCGAAGCTGCTGGGCCTCGAGACCTGCTTCGACGGGTTGAACGGGGCGCTGGACGGGCTGCGGGGCATCAACATCCTCGGCGCCCAGCCCAAGACCGGCAAGTCCACCTTCTTCATGCAGGTGGCCACGTCCCTGGCGCTGGAGCAGGAGACCCCGGTCATCTACTACGACTTCGAAAACGGCCGGGCCAAGATCTACAGCCGCACCCTGTGCCGGCTCACCCGGCTGGCCGAAAAGGAGCTCACCAGCGAGAGCCTGTCGTCGGACAAGCGCGAGACCTACGAGCGGGAGCTGACCCGGCTGCGCCGGATGATGGAGCTGTTCAAGGTGGTCTCGGACCGCAAGATCAACCCCGACGTGATGCGCAAGCAGATCGAGTTTTTGCGCCTGGACTCGGGGCGCGACCGCATGCTGCTGGTGGTGGACAGCCTCCACAAGCTCCCCTTTGGCCGGCTTTCGGAGCGGCGCTCGGGTATCGACGAGTGGCTGCGCAACTTCGAGCAGATCCGCGACGAGATGGACGTGACCTTCCTGGTGGTCTCGGAGCTGTCGCGGGCCCTGGAGGGGGGCTACGACGCCAAGCCGGACCTGGCCTCCTTCAAGGAGTCGGGCGACATCGAGTACACCGCGGACAACGCCCTGATCATGACCACCGAGGGCTCGGTCTACGACTCCGACGACGAGGGCAACGCCGTGGCCTCCGGCGGCGCGCGGGACACGGGCCGGGTGGTGCACCTCTGGCTGGTGGCCAGCCGGGAGATGAGCCCCGGCAAGGTCGCCGACTACCAGGTGGAGTTCCCCTACTGGAGCTTCCGCGAGGTGCCGAGGGTGTAGCGCCCCGCGCGCTCGAGTTGCCGAGGGTGTAGCGCC
>CAYFWA010001191.1:0-1931 GCA_964346625.1 uncultured Myxococcales bacterium | reverse complement strand
GCCCAAGCCGCTGCCCGGCGCTCCGGCGCCGGATCCAGGCCGACCCGCACGAGCTTGTCCAGCACGCGGCGGCGGGCCGGGTTCGCGAAGAACGTGGCCACCGAAGCGGCGATCTTGGGGCCCACCCCGTCGATGGCGGTGAGGGCGGGCTCAAGCGCTGCGGGATCGGCGGCCAGCAGGTCCGACAGGCTCTCGTAGCGGGCCGCGATGGCCGCGGCGGCCACGGCGCCCACCAGGGGGATGCCGACGCCGGTGAGGAGCCGATCCAGGGTGGCGTCGCGGCGGGCGCGGGCGATGGCCTCCTCGACGTTCCGCGCGGACTTCTCGCCCATGCGCTCGAGGCCCTCGAGCTGCTCGCGCTGGAGCTGAAACAAGTCTGCCACGTCGTGCACCAGCTCTCGCTTCACGAGCTGCGCCACCAGCTTTTCGCCCAGATGCTCGATGTCCAGGGCGCTGCGGCCCGCGAAAAAGCGCAGGGAGGCCTTGAGCTGGGCCGGGCAGGCGAGGGTGTTGGGGCACCGCAGGGCCACCTGTCCTTCGTCGCGCACCAGGGGGGTGTCGCACTCCGGGCAGCGGGTGGGGGGCGCCACCGGGCGGGCGTCGGCCGGGCGCCGCTCGGGCAGGGCCCGTACGATCTGGGGGATGATCTCGCCGGCCTTCTCGATGACCACGGTGTCCCCGGGGTGTAGGTCCTTGCGGGCCACCTCGTCCCAGTTGTGTACCGAGGCCCGCTTCACGTAGGTGCCCGAGAGCAGCACGCCGCGTACCCGGTCCGGGGGTGCGTCCGGGGGTGCGTCCGGGGGGACGTCCGCGTCGGCCTCCGGATCCCTTAGGGACGCCACCGGGGTGACCGCGCCGGTGCGGCCCACCTGGCTGCCGATGGCTTCGAGCAGCGCCTCCTTCTGCTCGGCGGCGAACTTGTAGGCGATGGCCCACCGGGGGTACTTGGCCGTGAAGCCGAGCCGCTCACGCTGGGCGAACTCGTCCACCTTCACCACCAGCCCGTCCACCTCGAAGCTCAGCGAGTGGCGCTCGGACTCCCACCGCGCGCACAGGTCGTGCACTTCGGCCAGCGAGTGGGCGCGCGTGGTGTGGGGGCTCACGGGCAAGCCGAGGGTCGCGAGGCGGCGCAGCATCTCGTGGTGGGAGCGCGTGGTAGGGTCCACTACCTCGTAGAGCACGACCTTGAGGGGGTAGCGCGCCGCCTGGGCGGGGTTTTTGAGCTTCAGGATGCCCCCCGTGGCGTTGCGGGGGTTGCGGAAGGGCGAGAGCCCGTCGGTTTCCCGCTCGCGGTTGACGTCGAGGAAGGCTTCGCGCTCCATGTAGATCTCGCCGCGCACCGCGAGATCCACGGTCTCGGTGAGCAGGCCGGGGAGCCCCCGGATGGGGCGCACGTTGGCGGTGACGTCCTCGCCCACGCGACCGTCGCCCCGGGTGGCCGCCTGCGAAAGCGCCCCGGCCCGATAGCGCAGCTCGATGCCGATGCCGTCCACCTTGAGCTCCACCACGTATGTCGGCGCGTCCCCGCCCAGCCCCCGGCGCACGCGCTCGTCGAACTCCGCCAGCTCTGCGGCGCTGTAGGTGTTGTCGAGGCTGAGCATGGGCACGTCACGCTCGACCTTGGCGAAGTCCTGCCCAGTGGGAAGCGGCGCGCCCACGGTCTGGGTGGGGGAGTGGGGGACCACCAGCTCGGGGTGGTCCGCCTCGAGCTGCACGAGCTCGCGGTAGAGGCGGTCGTACTCCGCGTCGGAGAGGATCGGGGCGTTCTCGTTGTAATACAGGTGGCTGTGGTGGTTCAGCTCACGAACCCGCCGCTCGTACTCTTGGCGCAGCGAGGAATCCCGGCTCATGGCGGCTCGACGAACGCGAAAGAGGCCGTTAGGGCTCGTCCAAGAATAACTTCGGCATTCGGCCGCCGATCCATCCCGGCG
>CAYFWA010001190.1:0-1933 GCA_964346625.1 uncultured Myxococcales bacterium | reverse complement strand
AGCGAGACCCAATGGGCACCGGTAAGCAGAGCGATCCAAAAGAGCGCCGGACGGTCTTCCCGCCGAATCGAGGCGCCCGTTCCCCGCAGTTGCATAAACGCGAAGAGAAGCGGCGCGGCGATGAGGCAGCGGTAGAACACCAGGGCAAACGGGTTGATCGGGATCACCTGGACGACGGCAATCCCGACACCCATCAGGATCACGCCGGTATAGGCCAGCGAGACTCCCTTCCGGTGCGAAGGCTGGAGCGCTTTTGGCGAGTGCATGAAAGATCGTTTCAATCGGGGGCCAAGGCCACCCGACCACGCTTCAACCCGAAATTCACGGTGTTACGGAACACTAGCGCTGGAAGCGGTAAACGGCGTCGGGGGCGGAGGCGTAAACGATGTTGTTGGCCACATCCCAGGCGAAGTCGTAGTAGCGGTGGGATTGCAGCCACTTTTGTTTGTTGGCCACCGGGGGGGCGGGGAGCACTTGCTGCCAGGTGCGCCCGTGGTCGAAGGACTCCCAGCCGCCTGCGGCGGAGAAGCCCATCAGGTGCCCGTCGCGCGCGCCGGCGTGCAGCTTGCCGATGAAGGCCGGGGAATCCGGCACCAGCGTCCAGTTGGCACCCCGGTCGCCGGTGACGTAGAGGCCTTCCGGGGTCGGCAACCAGGCCTTGGCTCCGAGCGAGAGGATGCCGGCGCAGTTCGCGCTCTCCCGGACGTTGAGGCCCTCGAGTTGGCGGCTCCAGCTCTGGCCGAGGTCGGTGCTGCGGTAGAGGCCGTTGGCGGGATCCTCCCCTGTGCGGTCGCCAACGGCGTAAACGAGGACACCTTCGCCGAGGGCACCCAGCATTTGGACGTTCTTTTGCTCCGCCACCAGGGTCTGGGTTTGGCCGGAGTCGGTCGAGATGACCAGGTCGTCCGAGTGGCGCGGACGGGAGAATATCAAGGGGGTGCCGGGGTGGCTCCAGTCCACCGCGCCGAAGTCGGCGTCCACCGGCCAGGTGCGGATGGTCCGGCCATCCCAGCTGAGCGCCTGGTAGTCCTCTTTCGGTCCGAAGCCGTGGCTGCAGAAGAGGACGAAGCCTGGGCCGGTCGGGTTGGTTTCCTCGCCCTTGGCCACGCTGAGGTAGCTGCCGTCGTCGGCGCGCTCCAGCGTGTTGGCGGCGGGGTCGTAGGCCCACAGGCCGATCCCGGAGAAGTTCACGTAGGTGCGCCCGGATCGATCCCAGAAGACGGTGTTCACGTGGCGGGTGTATTTGCCGTCCCACTTCACGATCGGATCGACTCCCGCCGCTTTCATCGCCGCGACCATCGGGGTGCCGATGTCGATCCATTCGCCGGAGGTTGCCGGAGCCTCGAAACGCACGACGCGCTCCGGGAAGGGCAGCTCGCGGTCGGGCAGCCATTCGCGCCCGGCTGCGTCCGTATGGCCGGTCGCGGCACCACAGTCGATGCGGACGGTCATTGGCCCGCCGACCACTTCGATCCCGCTGATGGAGTAGGATTGATCGTATGCGCGGGGAAAGCGGACGACCAGTCCGTCTTCGCCCGCCGTGGCCGGGAAGGTGACGGTGCGGGCGGCGAGGGTTTCCGGTGGAGCGGCATCGCGCCCTTTGGTCTTGGTGTGGCAGGGGGTCGGCGCGACGACCTCGCGGCCGTTGCACTCGACGGCGAAGCTGCCGTCGTTCTCCCCGTCGGCGTCGAGGTAGTGGACGCGCACCTCGTAGTCGCCGGGAGGCACCCCGATGAAGTAATAGGGCGGCCGCTCGGCGCGGCGCTGGTGGATGCCCGGTGCTTCCGCCCCCACCACTTGGCTCTTTTCATCCAAGCCGACCGATCCGAAGTAAGGGGCGTAGCAGCCGTAGTCGAGGGCGGGCAGCGGCGAGGCGGAGGCGGTGGCGATTAGCGCCGCGAAGCAGATGCGGTAGAATGTCCGGCGGGCGGAC
>CAYFWA010001189.1:0-1943 GCA_964346625.1 uncultured Myxococcales bacterium | reverse complement strand
CCCTTCGAGACCAACCCGATCGTGCGGGCGACGACCGATCCGATCACGAGCTGGTGGGGCTCGCGACGGTGGGGCTCGCGATCCTGCCCGGGCAGTCGACGACGCCACTGGGGGCCCAGGAGGTCCGCGCCGAGCCCCTGTGGGCCCGCCTGATCGAGGGGAAATCTACGGTGCGCGATCACCTGCGGCTGGCCGAGGGCCACGAGCGCGCAGGTCGATACGGCGCGGCGGTGTTTCATTACCGGAGCTACCTGGCGCGGGGGGAGTCACCGGGTCTGCGCAAGCGCGTGCGCGCCCGCCTGCGGCGCTGTCTCGCGCGCGCTTCGTTGAACCCCGAGCCGGGCTTGCTCAAGTCGGGGGACCCGCGCCCCCCGCCGGTCTGGGCTTCGACGCAGGGGTGGGCCGACATCCCGGCCGGGCGGATCCGCCTCGGAAGCGATGACGCGGAACGCGAGGTGACGCGGAGCCTGTGCCGTCACCGGCTGGGCTCGCGGCGGGCGCCCCTGTGTCGGAAGCTGAGCTTCACCGACGAGCGCTCGCCGCGCGACGCCCGGGTGACGGCCTTCCGCATCCACCGCACCGAGGTGAGCTGGGGCCAGTATCTGCGCTGCGTCCAGGCGGGTTCCTGCCGCCGTCCCCCGGCGCGCTTCGGGGTCCCCGCGGATCGTCACCGGCCGGTGGTGGGGGTGAGCCACGCGGACGCCCAGGCCTTCTGCCGTTGGCGCGGAGCGCGGCTGCCCACCGAGACCGAGTGGGTGGCCGCGGCGCGGGGTTCGGCGAGGCCCGCGCGGATCTTTCCCTGGGGTCACCACGCCGTGTCGACGTGTGCCCACCATCGCGTCCTGTCGCAGCGGAAGGGGCAGGGCGGCCAGGGCGATACGGGCGGCCCGGCGGGGGCAAGCCAGGGCAGTGGGGGCCAGGGCAGTGGGGGCCAGGGCAGTGGGGGCCAGGGCAGTGGGGGCCAGGGCAGTGGGGGCAAGGGCCCCTCGTCGAGCTTTCGCCCCGGCTCTTCTGTCTTTGCGTCCGCGGTGGCGCCAGGGAAGGTGGCGAGCCATCCCTGCGATGCGTCGGTCTACGGCGTGGTCGATCTGGCGGGCAACGTGCGGGAGTGGGTGGCCCCCGATTCGTCGGCAGCGCCGCGGGCACGCGCGCCCTCGGCTTCTCGTCGGCCGGTGCGAGGAGGCTCCTATCGGCGGCCGGAGTGGCAGGCGCGCGTGGCCGCGAGGCAGCTCGTGCCGGTGGGGCACCGCGCTCCGGATCTGGGCTTCCGCTGCGCCGTTGACGTTCAGGCCCCATCCCGAGATTCCCCCGGGGAAGGCCCATGACCGCTACCCCCCGGGTATGCTACCGTTCGGTCCTGTCTTCGGGGTCGAGGCGCTATCCCCTTTTGACCCGGAGCTGACGGATCCGAAACCGCGGCGCCCGCGGGCCGCGAGAACCCAGGAACGACCATGGCTGACAACATCTGCCCGAAGTGTGGCAAGCGAAACAAACCGGGGGATGCCTTCTGTGGGAGCTGCGGTGGACCGCTCCCGGCCGGGGCCGCCGGCGGTCCTCCCGGGGGGGGCGGCGCCCCGGCTGGCGGCGGCCCGGGCGGTGGCGCTCCGGCCGGCGGCGGGGGGCCGCCGGCCAACCAGACGTTGTTCATGGGATCGGGCATGTCTCCGGTGAAGCCGGCGGCCGGGCCGGCCCCGGGGAGCCCGGCGGCGGCGTCCCCACCCGCGGCTGCGCCTCCGCCCGCTGCCTCTCCAGTGCCCGGCGGCTCTCCCGCGCCAGGAGCCCCTCCGGCGGGCAGGCCGCCCGGCGGCCCCGCGCCGGGCGCCGGTGGTCCTCCGTCAGCGGGGCGTCCCATCGGCGGCCCCATGGGAGGCGGCCCTCCCGCGGCGGCGCCTCCCGCGGCGGCCCCGCCTGCGGCGGCGCCTCCCGCGGCGGCCCCGCCTGCG
>CAYFWA010001188.1:0-1950 GCA_964346625.1 uncultured Myxococcales bacterium | reverse complement strand
TGGCGGGGCGCGGCGAGCGCAGGGCGGGGCGCGGCGAGCGCGGGGCGGGGCCCGGCGCTCGTCGGCGGGCTCGCCCATTTGCTCGGGGGTCTCGGGGGCCTCGGGAGGATCGGGCTGCTGCTGCTGGCGCTGGGGGGGCTCGGGGCCTGCGGCGGCGGCTTCACGCCGGCCACCGATGACGGGGGCACCGCCGACGCCAGCGGGCTGGACGCGGGGGACGCCTCACCGCTGCCCGACGCGGCGCTGCCGCGCTGTGGCGACGGCGAGCGCACCAGCGGGGAGGCCTGCGACGACGGCAACGAAAGCGACGGCGACGGCTGCGCCGGGGACTGCAGCGCGGTGGAGGACGACTACGCCTGCCCGGTGCCCGGGCAGCCCTGCGTCCTCGTGGTGGAGTGCGGCAACGCCCGGATCGAGGGCGACGAGACCTGCGACGACCGAAACACCGCCGCCGGGGACGGCTGCGACGCCGACTGCCACGTGGAGCCCGGCTGGACCTGCCCGGTGGTGGGGGCGGCCTGCGTGGCGGCGGCCTGCGGCGACGGCATCGTGGCGGGCCTCGAGATCTGCGACGACGGCAACGGCGACGACGGCGACGGCTGCTCGGCCGGGTGCACCCTGGAGGCCGGCTATCACTGCCCCACCCCGGGCAGCCCCTGCGAGGCCACGGTCTGCGGCGACCAGGTCACCGAGGGCACCGAGGAGTGCGACGACGGCAACCCCGACGTGGGCGACGGCTGTGCCCCGGACTGTACCCGGGAGCCGAGCTGTCAAAACGGCGTGTGCGTGGCGGTCTGCGGCGATGGCTACGTCTGGAGCCCGGAGCAGTGCGACGACGGCAACACGGTGCCGGGCGACGGCTGCTCGGCAGGCTGCACGGTGGAGACGGGCTTCGAGTGCGTGGAGACCCCCACCACCGATCCGCCGGAGGTGGTGCTGCCGCTCACCGTGCGGGACTTCGTGGCCGCCTGCGGCACCAGCGCCCGGCCGGCCGACTACGAGGCCGGGGCCACGCCGCCCTATGGCCACCCGGACTTCCAGTGCTACCTCGGCGGCCACGAGACGGGCATGGTGGCCCCCACCCTGGGCGCCAATGGCAAGCCCCAGCACGTGGCCAACAGCCAGACCTACGATCAGGCCTCCTTCGACCTCTGGTACGTCTCGAACTCCGACTACAACCGGACCTACGCCCAGACGCTCACTCTGCCGTCCATCGGCAATGGCGCCTACCAGTTCGACAGCGCCGCCTTCTTCCCAGCGGACGGCATCGGGTTCGTCAACGAGACCTGCGGCGGGGGGGCCTGCGAGGTCCCCCTGACCAACGGGCACAACTTCCACTTCACCAGCGAGATCCGCTACTGGTTCGAGTACAACGGCACCGAGGTGCTGGACTTCACCGGGGACGACGATGTCTGGGTGTTCATCAACGGGCGCCTGGCGGTGGACATCGGGGGCGTGCACGGGGCCACCAACGGCTCGGTGGACCTCAGCGATCCCGGCACCGCCTCGAGCCTCGGGCTGTCGCTCGGCGGCATCTACGAGGCGGTGGTGTTTCAGGCCGAGCGCCACACCACGCAGTCCAACTACCGGCTCACCCTCACGAACTTCAACCGCGCGCCGTCGGTGTGCACCTCCGACTGTGGCGACGGCATCGTCAGCTCGGTGGAGGCCTGCGACGACGGGGTCAACGACGGCAGCTACGGCGGCTGCACCCCCGACTGTCGCTTCGCCCCCTACTGCGGCGACGGCGTGGTGCAGTCGCAGTACGGCGAGATCTGCGACGACGGGCTCAACCTCGGCGGCGAGGCCGGGGCCTGCGCCCCGGGCTGTCAGAGCCAGGGCGCCGTGTGCGGCGACGGCGTGGTGCAGACCAGCGCCGGCGAGCAGTGCGACGACGGCAACACGGTGCCGGGCGACGGGTGCTCACCGGACTGCACCATCGAGGTCGGG
>CAYFWA010001187.1:0-1951 GCA_964346625.1 uncultured Myxococcales bacterium | reverse complement strand
TTAGGTTCAGCAGGCAAGCGGCGCGCAACGTGGCCTCTTGGATGCCCTGGAAGATCGGGTCCGGGGCGTGCGGGAGATCGGCAGGGTCGAGGGGGGCGATGCCGATCCAGTGGTAGATCTCGCGAATCTTGAGCCGGGGCAAAAAGTAACTGACGTTCCGGGCGGTGTACCGGCCGTTGAGCCGGGCGCCGATGAGATCGGGGAGGTTCGTGTACTCGCGGTAGGGGTCCCAGTCCACCAGCTCGTGACGGACGTCCTGGGTCACGATGTACTTGAGGCACGAAAGCCGGTGCGCGGGGCTCACGATGGGCTTGGGCTCGTAGGACTGAAACCGCACGGGCAGCTCGAGCTTGCGGTGCAGCGCGATGCCCAGCCGGCGCTGGAGCTCTCCGGCCTCGGCGCGGGTGCAGGCCGCCTCGGCGTGCAGGTGCGAGTCGGGCATGGATACGCCGAGGAGCCGGAACTCGGCGCTGACCTGGAGCACGCACTCCATGGCCACCCGGCGCTGCCAGGGCTCGGGCGCGATGGGACGACTGTCGAACAGACAAAGCCGGCAGTGGTAGCCGAGACCGAGATCGCTCATGGGAGACCCTCCTTTCGGGGTTCCCGGTGGGGTGTCCGGGCCTCGCGCTCGTCGCGGTGGGAGGCGCGAGGCGTCCCGGATTGGGGTGAACCGGGGACCGGGGTACGGGGACCGGGGTTTGGTGCGATTGACTCTGCTGCCGGTTCTCGGCACCCGAAACGGAGGGTTGCGTATATTTTTTTCGGGAGCGGGCCTCGCTCGTTCACCCGGCGCCATCTGCAGACCCCGAACCGGCGCCACTGCTCGGTTGGATAGCCTATCCTCTCGCGATCTGGCGCTTCCGACGGTAGCGGTGAGCAGCAAAGAGGTCAGAAGGGAGGCGCGGGGCGCGAGGTACGAGGCGCGGGGCGCGAGGTACGAGGCGCGGGGCGCGAGGTACGAGGCGCGGGGCGCCAGCCGGGGAGCGGGGGAGTCGCGATGTCGGAGGCGCTGGCGGTCGTGGTGGTGGTGGTGGCGCTGGCGCTGGCGGTCGTGGCGCTGGCGATCGTGGCGCTGGCGCTGGCGGTCGTGGTGGTGGTGGTGGCGCTGGCGCTGGAGATCGTGGCGCTGGCGATCGTGGCGCTGGCGCTGGCGGTCGTGGCGCTGGCGCTGGCGCTGGCGCTGGCGCTGGCGCTAACTACAGGTGGATGCCGCACTCGTGGTGGTGGTGGCCGCGCCAGCGGCCGGCGCGCTCGTCCTCGCCGGGGAGGATGGGGGTGGTGCAGGGCTCGTCGCCGATGCTGGCGAAGTCCTGGTCGTACAGGGGATTGTAGGGGAGCCGGTGCTGGAGGATGTAGTCCCAGACCTGGTCACGGGTCCAGGTGGCGAGGGGGTTGACCTTGAGCAGGCCGCGGGGATCGCGCTCGGCGACCTGGAGCTGGGCGCGGGTGACGGCCTGATCACGCCGGCGGCCCGAGAGCCAGGCGGTTGCGTCGAGGTGGTCGAGGGCGGCGAGCAGGGGGGCGACCTTGGTGAGGCGGTGGAACCGCTCGAGGTCGCGCTGCCAGAGGCGGTCGCCGTGCAGCGCGGCGAAGCCGACGCGGGTGTTGACCTCGGGGGTGCGGGCGACGTGGACGTCGAGGGCCCAGGCGGCGCGCAAGTGCTCCACGAAGGCGAGGGTCTCGGGGAAGTGGTGCAGGGTGTCGATGAAGATCACGGTCGGCGGGGGGCCGAGGCGGTGCAGCAGGTGGGTGATCACCACGTCCTCGGCGCCAAAGGCGCTGACCTGCACGAGGCGGGGGGCGCCGACCAGGTGCGCCCAGGCGAGGATCTCGAGGGGGGAGGCGTCATCGGGGGGGGGGCGGCGAGCGGCGGCGCTGATGGCAGTGGAACGTTCGACCTCATGAGGGGAGGGGCGAGCGGTATGAGGGGAGGGGCGAGCGGTATGAG
>CAYFWA010001186.1:0-1953 GCA_964346625.1 uncultured Myxococcales bacterium | reverse complement strand
ACCAACGATTCGACCTCATGGAGGTGCTGCGGCGATGGGAAAGTCGTCCTGACCGAGGTGACCGCCGTCGGCGTCGGCCGCCATGGCCACGTCGATCCGGTCATTGACGACGAAGGCCGCCCCCGCAGCCTTGCAGATCGCCTTCATCTCCCGGGCCGTCTCGATGAGGCTCCGGGTCGATCCCGTCTTCTGCCTGAACTGGATCAGATCCGCTCCCCCCTGGACGGCGAGTCGCGCGAGCTCCAGGTGGGAGAAGCGACCCTGAAGCGTCATGTCCGTGAGCACGTGCAGCCTTCCGATTCGTTTCATGGGGGCTTTCTCCTCCGATGTTCCAAATTTCCGGCACCCCGGCCTCCGGGGCGAATCGCAAGCCGGCTCCATGACATCATACCGCGTACGCCCGGATTTTCAAGGCCAAGCAACCAGGCCTGCGGGGGCGCCTCGAAAAGAGGGCGACCCGCTTTTCGCGAGTTGACATGCGCATCGGGGTTCCCTAGACTCCTGCCATCCGGAACCTCCAAAACAGGGGAGATCTCATGGACAAGGTGGTCATCTCGGTTCTGGGCACGGACCGCCCCGGCATCGTGGCCGCGGTCTCGAGCGTGCTCATGGAAAGCCGGTGCAACGTCGAGGACGTGAGCCAGACCATCCTGCAGGGTGAGTTCGTGGGAATCCTGATCGCCTCGGTTCCGAAGGGAACGCCCCAGGAGGTTCTTCGCGGGGAGCTCGAGCGCGCCCTCGATTCCCTGGGACTGCGGGTGCTCGTGAAGCGCCTCGAACCCCGCGATTCGCCGGTGCATGCGAAACCGAGCGAGCCTTTCGTGGTGGTGACCACCGGCCCCGATCGGCTGGGGCTGGTGGCGGGCGTCACCTCGGTGATGGCCCGGTTCGGCGTAAACATCACCAGCCTCAAGGCGGCCTTTCGCGGGGGGGACGATCCCCACCGGAACACGATGATCTACGAGGTGGACGTACCGGTCACCGTGGATCGTCCGACGTTCCTGACCGCGTTGCAGGATGAGGCCCGCGCGCTGGGCCTGGAGCTCAGCGTTCAGCACCGGGACATCTTCGAGGCGATCCACCGAATCTGAAGGGATCGCCGACCGGGGAAACTATGCTCACCGACCGCGAAGTCCTCTCCACGATCGAGATGCTCCGAAGCGAGCACCTGGACGTGCGAACCGTTACCCTGGGCGTCAGCCTGCTGGACTGTGCAAGCCACGACGCCGATCGATTCTGCAGGAACATTCACCGGAAGATCCGGGCCCTGGGCGCCAACCTGGTCCGGACGTGCGACGAGATCGGGGACAAGTACGGCATCCCCGTCGTGAACAAGCGGATCGCCGTCAGCCCTGTCGCCGTGGCCGGCGCTCCCTTCGACACCGCTGGGATGGTGCGCGTCGCCCGCGCTCTGGACCGGGCGGCGCGCGAGATGAAGGTGGATTTCATCGGCGGCTTCAGCGCGCTGGTGGAGAAGGGCTTTACCCCGGGAGACCGGGCGCTGATCGAGGCCGTTCCCCAGGCCCTGAGCGAGACGGAACGGGTCTGCGCCTCCATCAACGTGGCCTCCACCGCCGCGGGCATCAACATGGACGGTGTCGCCCTCATGGGAAATGTGGTCAAGGAGGCGGCGCGCCGGACCGCGTCGTCGGACGGCCTCGCCTGCGCCAAGCTCGTCGTGTTCGCCAACATCCCGCAGGACATCCCCTTCATGGCCGGCGCCTACCTGGGCGTCGGGGAGCCCGATGCGGTCATCAACGTGGGCGTCAGCGGTCCCGGCGTGGTGAAGAAGGCCATCGACCGGGCCAGGCGGGCCGACCCGACACTCGACCTGGGGCGTCTGTCCGAGATCATCAAGCGCACCGCCTTCAAGGTGACCCGCGTCGGCGAGCTCATCGGCTCGCTGGCAAGCGGATCGCAAAGCAATCGCATGGGCGGGATGTGACTAGCGCA
>CAYFWA010001185.1:0-1961 GCA_964346625.1 uncultured Myxococcales bacterium | reverse complement strand
CTTAGTTTGCATGAAAAGACTCGCACTTGACTAGAGGGGGTGCGGAATGTCGGATATAGGGCTCGTCGGCGGTCATCTGGGTGCCCTCCAGCCAGTCCTCGTAGTCTTGGAAGATGCGCTCGATGTAGCTCATGCGCTCGTTGCGGCGCCGCTCCTTGAAGGCCTGGGGCTGGTCGCTGGCGTCGAGCTCGCGCTCGAGCTGCTGGATATGGCGCTGCTTCAGGGCGTCCATGGCCTGCATCTGCGCGTTGAGGTGGGCATCGAGGGACTGCTCCTCCCGTTTCTTGCGCTCCCGCAGGCGCTGCTCGGCGAGGGCCACCACGCCCGGGAGCTGGTCCCGCAGGGCGGCCGTGTCCCCCTCGACCCCGCGGTTCGGCACCTGCCCGGGCTGGAGGCCCAGGCGCTCGAAGAACGTCGCCAACTCCAGCTCCTCGACGATCTGGCCGTCGCGCAGCAGGATCCCGAGCCACGACTGCACCAGGAGGTAGCCGCGGTGGTTGGGATAGCCGCCCTGGAGGAGAAACGCCGTCTCGCCCGGCGCCAGGCGGCCCGGTAGGCGCAGCACCGGCGCGGTGTGGCGGCCGAAGGCGTTCAGGGCGCGGTCGGCCAGCCACTCCATGACTGGATGCAGGGGCCAGAGGTACTGGCGCTGGGCCCAGGGGCTGTCCTCGTCGCGGCGTTGGCGCAGCTCCTCCTGGATGGTCTTCGAGTCGTCGGTGAGAATGAAGCGGTCGTCCTCGGGGCGCGCCTCCGAGGGCAGACGGCTCAGGCGCTGCTGCAGATCCGGCGGGGCGGTCAGGGCCAGGCGACGGGCCGTGCGGTCCACCTCGGCCTGCACGGGGACGCCGGTGCCGCGCAGCCACTCCAGGGCCGCGGCGGCGTATTCGAAATCGTCCGGGTAGAGGCTGAATCCCGGGGCGGCGATCTCGTCCAGACGGCGGCTGGGCGCGCGCGCCGGGCTGAAGTTCTCCAGGGGCCCGGCGCTGGCCTCGTGCTGGGTATCCAGGAACTGGGCGAACAGGGCCGCCAGCTCGTCGTCGCCCTGCTCCATGAACTCGGCCACCGTGTCCTCCTCGCCTTCCACGGTGTACTTGCCGAGAAACTCGGAGGGGTCACCGATATTCCGCTGGGCCTGCTCGTCCTTCTCGATGAGGATCTCCAGCACGCGCTGCTCGTCCTGGATCCGAGGGTTGCCGGACTCGGTGATCAGGTAACGGATCTGCGGCTGGCAGCGCTGACCGTAGCGATCGATGCGCCCGTTGCGCTGCTGGAAACGCATGAGCGACCAGGGGACATCGAAATGGATGAGGCGATGGGACAGATGGTGGAGGTTGATACCCTCAGCCGCCACGTCCGAGCACAGCAGCAATCGGATGGGGCTGTCGCCGCGCCCGAAGGCCTCGACCACCCCCATGAGTTCGCGGTCCGGGCGGTCGCCACGCAACACCGCGAGCTGGCCCTTGTTGAGCCCGAGCGCCTTGGGGAGCTGCCCCTCGAGGAACTCCAGGGTCTTGAGGCTCTCGGTGAAGAGGACCAAGCGGTCCTCGGGATCGTCTGGGCTCCAACCCAGGCCGTCGGGACCCGGGCTCAGCAGCTCGAGCAGGCGCTGGTACTTGCGGAAGCGCGCGGGCTTGATCGCCTCGACGGTGACGCGCAAGCCTTGAAGTTTGTCCAGGTCGTCCTCGATCTGCCCTGTGCGCGGCCGTTTCTCGAGCCGTTGAATCCGGTTCTCCAGGGTGCTGAGGCAGGCCGCTGGACTGGAATACAGGGCCTTCTTCAAGGTGGTGCGCAAGAGCTGGGCACCGCCTCCGCCGCGCCGACCGTCCAGGGTGTGGAAGGTGATGCCCTCCAGCTCCTCGTAGGCGGCCTCTTCCTCGGGCGTGGCCGGGGTGCGCAGGGTCTCGATCTCGCGCTCGGGCAGATGCTCACCGATGTCGTGCTTGACGTCCGCTTTAAAGCGG
>CAYFWA010001184.1:0-1969 GCA_964346625.1 uncultured Myxococcales bacterium | reverse complement strand
GAACTGATGTCCCGGGAGCTGATCACCCTGCGACGGGACGAGAGCCTGAACCTGGCCGAACGGGTGATGCAGCTCGGCCGCGTGCGACACCTCCCCGTGGTGGACGGGGAGTACCTGGTGGGCCTCATCACGCACCGGGATCTGCTGCGCGCCCAGGTGAGCGTCCTGGCCCAGGTTACGAAGGACGAGCGTGAGGAGATCCACACCTCCATCCGCGCCGAGGACATCATGATCCAGGACGTCCACACCGTGGGGCCGGACGACGCGGCGGTGGACGCGGCGCGGCTCATGATCCGGAAAAAAGTCGGCTGCGTCCCGGTGGTGGACGAGGGGCGCCTGGTGGGGATCCTTACCGAGGCCGACTTCCTGGAGCTCGCCATTCGCGCCCTCGGGTGAGGGCTCCCCGGGCCCATCTGCCCACCCGTAAACCTTTTTCGAGCCAAGGTCACCGCTGCTCATGCTCTCGTTACGTGCCGGGCCGCTTTACATGATCGGGGCCACCCTCGCGTTCACCGTGATGGTGACCCTGGTCAAGGTGGCCCGAGCCGAGCTGTCCGCCTGGGAGATCATCGCCTGGCGCGGGATCGTGGCGGCGCCCATCGCGGCCTTGATGTCCGTGCGGGTGGGCCTGCGGCCCCACAACGTCCGGACCCTCGCCCTGCGGTGTGTCCTGGGGTTCACCGCCATGTCCATGTACTTCACCGCGGTCAAGGGGCTGCCGGTGACCGATCTGGCGCTCATCACCCGCCTGCAGCCGATCCTGGTGGGGGCCCTGGCGCCGCTTCTGCTCGGGGTGGACGAGCGGTCCCCGTGGTGGGTCTGGGTGGTGCTGGCGGTGGGGCTGGGCGGCTGCGCCATCCTGTTGGCGCCGGAGCTCTCCACGGGGCTCTGGTCGTACGGGTTGCTCGCCGTCGGGGGTACGGCGCTGGCCGCGGGGGCCCACATCACCCTCCGCGTGCTGGGGCGGACCGAGGACCCCCGGGTGGTGGTCTTCTGGTTCCAGATGGTTATGCTGATCCTCGCCGTCGCGGGTACCTGGCTGCAGACGGGGCGACCCGTGGCGCTGCCCTCGGCGTCCATGTTCCCCGTGGTCATCGGCGCCGGGCTGGCGGCGGTGGTGGGTCAGATGCTTCTGACACAGGCCTACCGCGTGGATCGCGCCACCCTGGTGGCCGCGGCCGGATACACCGGCCCCCTGTGGGCGGTGCTGGCCGACATCCTGGTGTTCGCCACGGCCCCCACGCTCCACGCCGTCGTCGGGGGTATCATCGTCATCGGCGCCGGCTTGGCGCTGGTGTTGAAAAAGGACCAGCCGCCTCCAGCGAGCCCGGTGGGTTGACCGGTGGAACGGTCGGGGGGGGCGTCCCGCCGGGGGGGGGCGTCCCGCGGGTTGAACCCGCGGGTTCCCCGTCAGCGCGGCAACACCGGACGCAATCGCACGGGGAGGCGCTGGGCATGGAGGGTCGGCAAAGAGGGGGGCAGCGGAGCAACTGGAGCTATCGGGAACCATCGGGAGGTTCAGTCATGTCCGACAAGAAACAGGTCGTATGCCCGAGCTGTAAAGGGGTCAACCGGATCCGGGAGGATCGTCCCGCTCGGCAGGCGCGCTGCGGGCGCTGTCACAACCCCCTGTTCACCGGTCAGCCCGTCAGCCTCGACGGACAGAGCTTCGACACCCACATCGGACGCAGCGACGTTCCGGTGGTGGTGGACTTCTGGGCGGAGTGGTGCGGCCCCTGCAAGATGATGGCCCCGGCCTTTGCCCAGACCGCGGCCGATTTGGAGCCCCGGGTCCGGATGGCCAAGCTCGACACGGAGCGCCACCAGGACATCGCGGCTCGCTACGGCATTCGATCCATCCCCACCACCATCCTGTTCAAAGACGGCCGCGAGGTGGCGCGGATCTCGGGGGCGCTGGATCAGAGCCGCCTGGTGAGCTGGATTCAGCAGAATCTGTGAACCCGGTCCG
>CAYFWA010001183.1:0-1970 GCA_964346625.1 uncultured Myxococcales bacterium | reverse complement strand
GGCCTGCGGCGCCAGCGCGCCGTCGGCGGCCTGCGGCGCCAGCGCGCCGTCGGCGGCCTGCGGCGCCAGCGCGCCGTCGGCGCCCTGTCGGCCCAGCGACAGGCCGGCGAACAGGGTGGCCAGCACGGTGGAGCCCACGAGCACGGCGGCCGCGCCGAAGTGGGGCACGGGGGTGCGCAGGTCGAAGGCGCCCACCACCGGCATGGCGATCCCGGTGGCCAGGAGCAGCCGCATCGCCACCCGGCCCGGCCGGTCGGGTAGCAGCCGGGGGAGCCCCAGGGCGAACAGCACCACCAGCGGCCCGGCCGCCACCAGCGCCGCGGTAAAGGCCGCGCGCCCGGGGTTCACCGGGTCGGCGAGCTGCGAGATGTAGCGGTCGAGCAGGGAGAAGCCGGGGTAGGCCGCGTAGGCCACGGCGATGCCCCCGAGCAGCGACAGCAGCGACAGGAGCCCGCAGACCCCGGCGAGGCGGGCCGGGACGATGGGACGGGCGGGCCGGGGCGGATCCGGGATGTGCGGAGTGTCTGGGGGATCTAAGGGATCCGGGGGATCCGGGGTGTCCTGGGGGTCCGGGATTCTTGCGGTGCCCGGCCGGTTCGGGGTGTCCAGGGCATCCGAGGTGTCCGTATGCGCCGGGGGGTCCGGGATCGGCATGTCCGTGAGAGTACCGGGAAGGCGGTTCGAGATCCCGGATTTTCGTCGAGGAGCGGGCCGCGGGGCGTAGCCGGTCGGGCGGTGGGCTGCTTCACGAGGACGACGGTGCCCGGGCTACTCCACCAGGACGACGGTGCCGGGATCCTTCGGGCTGGGCAGGACCTCGTACCAGCCCGGCCGCAGCTCGGGGGTGGTCCAGCGAAAGAGCCAGCGGGCGTCGTGGGGCGAGAGGTTGATGCAGCCCCGGCTCGCCCGGGAGCCGAACAGATCGTGCCAGTAGGCCGAGTGAAACGCGATGCGCGGGCGGAAGTAGATCACCCAGGGCACCGCCTCCATCTCCACCTGGCCGTGGCGGGTGAAGATGCGCAGGCTGCCCTTGGGGATCTTGCGGGTGACGTGGAACCGCCCCCGCGGGGTGTTGAACCCCCGGCCGATGAGCGCGGCGAACACGGGGCGGCGCCCCTCGTAGGCCACCATCGTCCAGTCGCGCAGGCTCACATGGATCCACTTTTCGCCGGGGCCCACTCCGGAGGGGAGCTTGTTGCGGCGGCGCGCGGTGCGCACGCGGTTGGCCCGCACCCAGCGCTGGGGCCCCACCCGGGCCATCCGGCGTTTGCCCTTGCCGCGGACCTCGTGGACGGTGACCCGGGAGTAGGCCCGAAACCCCCCGTTGCGGTAGCGGCGGGCCAGCCGGGGGCGCGAGTAGGTCCAGGCCGTGGCGCCGGTGATCCAGGAGATGGGCAGCTTTTCCTCGTCGCTCAAGCGCACCCCCTCGAGCCGGCTCACGCGGACGTACTTGATGTCGCGGGCCCGGACATACCCCAGGCGGCTGCGGCGCCAGGGTCCGCCTGGGCCCTGGATGCGTCGCCGCAGAATGATCCCGCTGCCCTTGCGCAGCTTGCGGACCACCGGGGCGCCGGGATCGGGGCGGGCGCGCACCGTGAGGCGACGCAGGGCCACGCCGTAGGCGTGGGGCATCAGGCGACCCGGCTTGAGCCGGGGTCGCTGGATGGCGTGGGGGCGGCCGCGATCCGGGCGCAGCCTGGGCGAGCAGGCCCAGGCCTCGGGGGCGAGCTGGTACCAGCGCGCCCCGCGGCGGCAGCGGGGGCCGCGGGCCAGCCGCGGGAACACCGACCGCGGACCGCCGATGCGGCCTCGAGGCGCGGCGCCCTTGCGGGGGGCGCGGCGCACCTTGACGGGGCCGCGCCGCAGGCGCAGCACGGGCTGCACGGCCGAGGCGTCGGGCGCGGGGCGGGCGGCGGCCGCCGCCCCGGTCTCGGCCGCGGCGCGCAGGAGATCGGTCTGGCGGCACAGAA
>CAYFWA010001182.1:0-1970 GCA_964346625.1 uncultured Myxococcales bacterium | reverse complement strand
ACCTGAGCCGGCTGCGGGGGGTGCTCGAGCAGATCACGGGGCACTTCTCGGCCATCCAGAGCCACCTCAGCAAGCTCGACCGGCTCGAGCGTCGGGCGGCGCAGCAGTGGGCCATCATCAACTTCGAGGACACCGACGCCTTTGGCCGGGCGCTGCCGGTGAACACGGTGATGCGCAGGCAGCACAACACGGTGCGCCGGCGCTACCGGGAGGCCGTGGACCGGGCCAAGCGGCTCGCTCACATCGCGCGCCGGGCCATCGAGTTCCGCCTGGGCGTGGACCTGTCGGAGATGCACGGCGACATGACGCTGGTGCCGCCCCCGTCAGACTGGGCGGACAGGCTGTGCGCGATGCAGGGCCTGGACTACGAGCGCATCCGGGCGGCCAGCGAAGCCGAGGACGGCACCGAGGATCCCCTGTTCGACCCGGAGCAGAACCCGGCCGCGGATCACTACGCGGATCAATACCTCGGGGACTACGTGACCCGGCTGGAGGACTTCGTCGAGAGCTACAACATCGACCACCCGTTCACCGACGAGAGCGACGTGGCGGTGATCTCGCTGCGCGACGACCTGATGCGCGCGCGGCAGGACTGCGCGGTGGAGTCCTACAACTACATCTACTACAGCGACTCGGTGGGCTACGACCCCAGCGAGCCCGGCGCAGGGACGCAGTCGCTGCCGGCCTGGAAGACCGGTGGCTGCGCCCCGTCCGAGACCGGCACCGAGTACTCCTGCGTGCGGGTCGAGGTGGGCAACCCGATGGAGGAGCACGCCACGCGGCTGCGCGAGGTGCCGCGGGAGCAGGTCGACCTGTTCGGCACCCCGATCTGGACCCGGGCGGCGGATTACCAGAACACCGGATACGTGTCCCAGGTCACCGACACCCTGTCGGCCGGGTACTACCTGCTGAGCTGGTGGGCCGCCGAGCCGCTGGAGGCCACGGCCACGGTGGACTACGGCGTGTCCGTGGTGGGCCTCGCGGGCGGAGGGGAGACGGAGATCGCCTCGCGGCTCTACACCCCCACCGCGACGTTCGAGCGCCAGAAGCTGGCCTTCGAGGTCACCGAGGCCCAGGCCGCGAAGGTGCGCTTTCACCCCTCCTACGTGAACGACCCGGCCGTGTTCGGCGACGTATCCCTCAAGGGCGTGCAGCTCGAGCGCATCGAGCCCTGGCAGTGCGCCGACTACGGGGGCGACTGCCTCCATCCCGACATCGAGCCTCGATCCTACCAGCCCATCTGGGACGAGCGAGTGGTCTGGGGCAAGTTCTGCACCGACAGCGACGGCTCGGCCATGCGCTCGCGGTTCACCCGCAAGTGCATCTGCGCCAACCCGGACTCCGGCATCTGCGAGCCCGGCAGCGCCGGGGCCAACGACCGGCAGTGCTTCTGGCAGACCACCTTCGCCCTGAACCTCGCCGACATCGAGTCCGGGGCGCTCATCCCCTCCCACGCCATCGCGCTGTACAACTTCAACTACCGCCACGAGGACATCGCGTTCAACATCGTGGGGACCAACGTGCGCGACTGTGCCAGCAGCTCCACCCCGGGCGTGTGCGGCAGCAACGCCTACGTCCCCTACACCTTCGAGCACGCCGGCGTGGTCCACGTGCGCAATCGCGAGGGCGACCGGATGCGGTTCGAGATGCCCGTGGCGCGCATCGAGCACGGCAAGGGCCTGTCGGCCGAGGTGGTGGTGACCAACCCGCCCACGAGCAACCACCAGCAGCTTCTGGCGCCCTACCTGAAGACCGGCCTGCGGGGCCGGCCGCTGCAGGGCACGTACACGGTCCGGATCTGGGACATCCCGGAGCTGCAGTGGAACGCGGTGGAGGACATCCAGCTCTACTGGAAGTACCGCTACTGGACCCGGATGGACAAGTCCGACGAGTGAGAGGCGCGCCATGTGCTATCAGGAGCTTTTCTTACGCGCCGCACCGTCGTCGTCGGCGAAGTCGTCGTCGGCGAA
>CAYFWA010001181.1:0-1979 GCA_964346625.1 uncultured Myxococcales bacterium | reverse complement strand
AGCAGAAGGTCCAGGTCGCCGTCTCCTTCGAGATCGCACACGGCCGCGGTCTGCGGAGGGGGGAGGTGGGGACGGATCTCGAATTCTTCAATTCGGGGACAGACCACGTACACATGCGGTCCCCACGTCCTCCGAGATCCGAACCTACGTCCCCATTAGCCTGTCGGTTCCAAAGGCCCAAACCATACGGCCCCACCAGCCCCGAGGCCCCACCGGGCCGCGGATCCTACTCGGTGGATCTGTCGGGGACGAGGACGCGGGCGCGGCCGTCGGTGTCGGTGATGGCTTCGCCGAGGAGCACCGAGTCTACGTCACAGGTGTGGTAGTCCACGGGGTTCAGCGTGGCGCAGAAATCGTCCACCAGATACACGGAGACGCGCACGTTGGCCTTGGGAGCAGAGGTGGATCCATCGCCCGAAACCTGGACCTGGAGCACGGCGGCGTCGGGCAGCGTGAGCCCGTCCACGAAGCTCGCCGGGATCTCGTCGGGGAGCACCTCGAGGGGCGGATCGATGACCCACCGG
This sequence comes from uncultured Myxococcales bacterium, assembly GCA_964346625.1. Taxonomy (GTDB): domain Bacteria; phylum Myxococcota_A; class Polyangia; order HGW-17; family JAJRWW01; genus CAYFWA01. Next base: position 1,455 of record CAYFWA010001181.1, on the reverse strand, counting down.
GGCAGAGGGAGGCCCGTCGGGGGGAGGATCTCGAGGTTGTACTGGCCGGGGTCGAGCTTGAGGTTGAACCGCCCGGTCTCCCTGGTCACCGCCGAGCGGAGGGTGTTGCGCAGGGCCTCGGGGCCGTCGAGACGCCGGGCCTGGACGGTGACCCCGGACAGGTCCCCCTCCCAGCTCGACAGGACGCTGCTGGAAAACGACACCCGCCGGTCGAGCTCGAGGGTGATGGCGCCACCGGCGGCGCCCACCTTCACGGCGTGCTCGCCCTCCAGCACGGTGGAGGCGAACTCGTGTTCCCCGTCCACGGGCGTGATCACCGTGACGTCATAGCTCCGGTTGCGGGTGCTGTCGCCGGGGATCAGCTCCAGCTCGACCTCGCCCTCGTTGTTGGTCACGCCTCTGACCCGGTAGGTGCCCTCCACCGAGGACTCGTGACCCACCGTCGTCTCGAAGGTGACCGACACCCCGGCCGCGGATTGGATGGTCCCATCGGAGCCGCGCCCCTGGAGCAGAAAGCTGAAGGGGACGGGCGTGGGAAAGGCGGGGAGGTGAATGGGCTCGAGCTGCTCGGGGTTGTCGTAGGCGTTCTCGGGGCCCTGCTGGGTGGCGGTGTCCCCGATGAGCACGCCGGGCTGGACGATGACCGGGACCGTATCGTTTTCGCCGCTGGGTCCGAATGTCAGCCGATAGCTGCGGATCCCGGCGGGCATGAGGAGGTGGAAGGTGCCCGTCTCGTCCGTGATCCCGGTGGAGGAGATGTAAAGCCCGGTTTCCTCGTCCACGGCCTTGACCCGTACGCCAGCCACCGGAGCGCCCAGGGCGTCGAGCACGGCGCCCGCGACGTGGATGGACTGCTCTGGATCCCCGAACATGAACCACTGCTCCTCGTCGTGCTCGAGGGTCACGTCTCGCATCAGCGGGTGGTACTTCTCGTCGTAGGGGGACCCCGGCGTGGCGCGCAGGGTGTAGGCGAGCTCCGGGAGCAACACCAGGTCGAAGGAGGTGTCTACCTCGTTGGGGTCCGGCCGCAGCAAAAAGCCCTCGGCCAGCACGCTGCGCGAGGCGGTCACCTTGGGGCGCCCCGGGATCCGCGACGGCCGCGAGGCCGTGAGCGTGGCCTGCAGCGCGACCTCCACGTCGTTGACCACCATCACCGCGCCACTGAGCAGCCGCCCTTCGGGGTAGGTGACCCGAGCCACGCCGTCTTCGACGGCCAGCTCCAGCGGAGGGATCCCGTACTCCGTCCGGCGCGGCGCGCTGCCGTCGTTTTCCACGGGACTCAGCGCGATGGCGAGCGGCAGGGCACCGCTCGCGCGCGGCAGGCACACCCGGTGCGGGGAGCAGACATCACCCGCCGTCGCACAGTCGGCGTCGCTCTCGCACTCGGGCGTCACCGTGTTGTTGTTGGCTTCGCCGTTGCTCGGCCCTGCCTGACAGCCCGTCAGGACGGCCACC
>CAYFWA010001180.1:0-1982 GCA_964346625.1 uncultured Myxococcales bacterium | reverse complement strand
CCCCCCACGGCGCCCGACGGTGGTCGGCGACGGCTCGCAGGTCCTCTGGGGTATAATTTGCGGCTTGCCGTAACGCCGAGGCTCTCCGAGCGCGATTTAAGCCGTTCGCAGCAGACGCCAAGGGCAAAACTCGAGTCAGATCGTCGACTCTCGAAGCCCAGATGGAAAGCGTCGAGCCCCTCTGGGTATCCTCCTCGCGTGTCGCTCGTAGGATCATGAGCGAAAGGCCGAGGTTTTATCGGGCCGGGCTCGGTAGCTCCGCTGCTCGGTAGCTCCGCAAGGTAGACGGAAGGTGGACGGAAGGTGGACGAAAGTGACCAGCCCCGAGCCACGACCGGGCGCGACGCGAAAAGCATCCGGCTCCATCGCCGCCGACGCAGGCGTCCGCCATAAAGCGCTGTAAAACCAGATAGCTCGGGCGTTCAGCGCAAAGCCGGACGGCCGCAGGCCCAGAAGTGGAATCCGGACGAGATGAAAAAGCCAGATGTCGACTTCGTGCAAGACGCCTGGCTTGATGATAATTCGTTATTGGTAATCATGGCTGATCGAACGGGCCCCTCAGCGGATGAGACCGCAATGATCCGATGTGTGCTCGACGGTGACGTCGATGAGTTCCAGGGCCTCGTGGAGCGCTACCAGGGCTCGGTGCGGTCGATCTGCCTGCGATTGCTCGGCCAGCTTGCGGACGCCGAAGACATGACTCAGCAGACATTTTTCAACGCTTACGACCGGTTGGACCGCTTCGACACGGATCGTCCCTTTGCGCCGTGGCTTTTCCGGATCGCGGTGAACAACTGCAAGGACCACCTCAAGAGCCACCAGCGACGCGAGCGCCCCTCCACCATGGATGTCAGCGCCCCGGACGCGCTCCACGCCAACGCGGCCGACGATCCGGAACAGGCCTGCCAGCGCCAGCAGGCCCAGCAGCGGCTCGCCCGGGCCGTGCTCAAGCTGCCGCCGAAGTACCGGATGGTGCTGGTCCTCAAGGACATCGAGGAGCTGAGCTACAAGGAGATCCGGGCGATCCTCCGACTCCCCATCACGACGCTCAAGATCCGGGTGGTGCGCGCCCGCGCCCGCCTGGCCGACCTCATACAGGAGCAGGAGGGCTCGGAGACATGAGACGAGCCGAGTGGATCCGTAGAGCCATCGACGACGAGCTCTCGCCCGCGCAGCGCGAGGAGTTGGAGCGGCGCTGCGAGCGAGACGAGGCGCTCGCACGGGAGCTCGAGCGGCAACGCGCGCTCCGTCGCGACCTGAGCGCCCTCGGGGAGAACCGCGGGGAGAACCGCGGGGAGAACCGCGGGGAGAACCTCGGGGAGAACCGCGGGGAGAATTGCGGGGAGAACCGCGACGCCATAAGCTCGGAGCGCACGTCCCGGATCATGAGCCGCATCCGGTCCCGGGCGCGCCGGCCCTCACGTCCCCGCCGTCTCGGAGCGGTGCTGATCGCCGCCGGCCTGGCCTTTGCGCTGCTGCTCGGCGGCGCGGTGGGCTACCTGCTGGGCTCGCGCCCCGACAGCCACGAAGACCGGCTCTGGAGCGATCGGCCCCAGCTCACGCTGCTGTCTCTCGTGCCCGACCCGACCCAGCCCCACCTCCCCGCGCTGCGGCCCGCCGGGCGGTGCCAGCCCGAGGTCGTGCGGGTCCGCTTCAGCCTTAAAGCGGAAGATGCCAACAAAGTTGCGCTAGTGGGCGACTTCAACGGCTGGCGCAAAGACCGCACGCTGCTCTCCGAGCCCGCGGGAGACGGAATCTGGCGGGTCACCTTGCGGCTCCGCCCGGGGACCTACCAGTACGCCTTCCTGGTGGACGGCGAGCGCTGGATCCCCGATCCCGCCGCCCTGCGCAAGCCCGACGGCTTCGGCGGGCACAACTCCGTGATCAAGCTCTGACTCCGCTATCCGTTCAGTAGCGAGCGCGCCGATCCGCTGGCGAGCGCGCCGATCCGCTGGCGAGCGCGCCGATCCGCTGGCGAGCGC
>CAYFWA010001179.1:0-1987 GCA_964346625.1 uncultured Myxococcales bacterium | reverse complement strand
CCGTTTCCCCCAGGTGGCGCAGGTACCAGTGCCAGCGCCCGAACCGCACGAGGTACCCGGTAAGGACCAGCAGCAGAAGCCCCGCCAGCGTGAGCGGAGAGACGGCCCGCAGGCCCTGCCAGATTTGATCGGCTCCGCTCCAGAGGGTAAGCCCCAGGTACAGCCCGGCCCCGCCCACAATCGAGTAGAGAAGCCCGCGCTGCCAGCCCTCTGGAAGGCCGCTGGCGCCTTCTTCTCCATCGGGCTCTTTGCCATCGGACCCTTCCGGGGTCGGTCCCGTCGAGTCGCCAAAGGATCGGTAAAACCCATGGTCGGCCATGTCGAGCAGCTCGCGGTCGCCCCGGCTGTTGCCGTAGGCGTAGACCGTCACGCTGCCAGGGTCAAACCCTGCCGCTTCCAGGCGCCTCGGTTTCTCCGGCCCATGGCAGTTTGGGGTTGCAAACTGGCCGGTGAAGACGCCCCCTTCCGTTTCCAGGCGGGTCCCAAGCGCCTTATCAAAGCCTTCGGCCTCGGCCCACGGCCGGACGTATAGCTCCGGGGAAGCAGAGGCGAGAACGGTCGTGTGGCCTTGGGCTTGGTGCCAGCGGAGTCGCTCCATCGCCTCCGGGTCGAGAAGGGAGGGAACCCATTCCGCCGCAAACGACTCGGCCATAGATTGAATCTCCTCCACCGACTTCCCGGCAAGGAATTGGCCGAGCACCCGTTCTTTCGCCGGGCCGTTCTCCAAGGTGCCCAGCGCGTACCGGAGTAGGGTCGGCAAGAGAACCGTCGCGTTCCAGATAAACTTTATGGGCCCGGCCACCTTCCAGAGAAACGGCAGAAGGCTGTCTCGCCGTGTCAGCGTGCCGTCGAAATCGAAGACGGCAAGGACCTGGTGGTCCTCCTCCACATGCTCGGCTGATTGGTTGGGCGTTCGGCTCACAGCAAGGCGGGACAGATGCTCAGGTGAATGGGGTGCCGCCGGAAGACGGGCTGCGTCAGAGGTCGAGCTTCTTGAACACAGAAGCTGGGATCACCCGAATCGCCGCCATAATGTACCGCCAGATCGGCGGCGCGTAACACACGTCTTTACCCTTCTCGATGGCCTGAGCGACCTGCTCGGCCACCCTCTCCGGCTCGGCCATAAGCGGGGGCGGATCGTCCATCCCGAACGTCATCTTCGTGTCTGTGGGGCCGGGCTTGACGGTCAGGACGCGGACGCCACTCCCGTGGAGCCGTCCCCGCAGCCCTTCCAGGAATGCCGACAGGCCGGCCTTCGCCGACCCGTAGGCGTAGTTGCTGGGGCGGCCCCGGTCGCCTGCCACCGAGGAGAGAGCCGCGATCCAGCCGTGCCCCTGCTCTTCGAAGCGGTTTGCCACGGCGGTGATCAGGCTCGCGGGCGCTCCGTAGTTGATCTCGATAATGTCTCGGAGGTGACCGGGGTCGGTTTCCGCTCGGGGTTGGTCGCCGAGCATGCCCACGGCTACGAGCAGCCCATCCAGGCCGCCCATCGCCTCGGTGGCTTCGCCCAGAAGCTCCTCGTGCCCTTCGTATTCGGTCGCCTCAAATGGGCTCACCGAGACCTCTGCGCCGCGCCGCACCTCAAGGTCCTGCCCGATTCGCCCTGCTTCCGCCTCGTCTCGGGCCGCAAGGTGGAGACGGGCGCCCCGGGCGGCAAGCTCGCCCGCGGCATGTCGGGCAATCGTGGATGTGGCTCCGACGATGAGGACATTTGCCCCGCGGATCTGCGGCATGGACATGAAAGCGAATGAGGGAAGTGACGATGAAGCGCTTAGTCCAGACTGGGCCGATCTCGCTTAGGGAGCAATCCCGAGACGCTGGGCCTGCTCGGACGTGAACCGGTTCTCCGGGTCGACGCGCCGCTTTACCTCCAGCCACTCCCCGAAGGCCGGGTACATCTCCCGAAACGTGTCCGGGCGGAGGTAGGCATCCTTTGCAAGGTACACGCGGCCCCCACGGCGGGCAACCGTCTCGTGCAGGTCCCGGA
>CAYFWA010001178.1:0-1996 GCA_964346625.1 uncultured Myxococcales bacterium | reverse complement strand
GGCGGGGTGCCCCAAGCCGTCCCCCGATGAGCCCCGGCGCCGCGCGCAGGCGAACCAGACGGATCCCGATCTGATCCCCCGCCGGCTGCTTTTTGGCAACCCGAAGAAGACGGCCATCCGGATTTCACCCGATGGCACGCGCATCTCCTACCTGGCGCCCGTCGAGGGCGTGCCCAACGTCTGGGTGCAGACCCTGGGGAAGCAGGACGCCCGGCCCGTGACCCGGGACACCTACCGGGGCATCCGGAGCTACTTCTGGACCCAGGACTCCCAGTCGATTCTGTACCTGCAAGACGAGGGCGGCAACGAGAACTACCGACTCCACCAGGTGATGCTCGCGGGGAACGAGGCCGGCAAGATCCGCCTGCTCACGCCGGCCAAGGGCGTGCGGGCGGGCATCGTGGCGGTGAGCCAGCACCACCCGCACACGGTGCTGGTTTCCATGAACAAGCGCTCACCGCGGCTGTTCGATGTGTACCGACTGGATCTGCGCACCGGCAAGCTGACCCTGGACACGAAGAACCCGGGCAACGTGGTGAGCTGGGTGGCCGACTTCCAGTTCCGGATCCGGGCGGCGCTGGCCATCGATGAGCAGGGCCGCAAGCTCCTGCTCGCCCGGGAGACGGTGGACAAGCCCTGGCGCACCCTCCGCACCTGGTCGCCGCTGGAGGGGGGCGGCCCCGCGGCCTTCACCAAGGACGGCGAGTCGATCATCGTGCTGGGCAACAAGGGCAGCGACAAGACCCGCCTGTACACCCTCGGCGTGGCGGACGGGAAGATCACCGAGATCTACACGAACCCCAAGGCTGACCTGAGCGGCGTGGAGATCGATCCCGAGGACCACCACATCGAGGCCGTGTCCACCGAGTACATCCGCAAGCGCTGGAAGGCCATCGACCCGGCCTTCCAGCCCGACCTGGAGGCGCTGCGCAAGCTGGCGGCGGGCAACCGCTTCGGCATCGCCAGCCGCACCCGCGACGATCAACGCTGGGTGGTGGCCGTGGGGGGGCCCACGCAGCCCATCCGCTACTACCTGTACGAGCGGCCCGAAAAGAAATTCGAGCTGCTGGTGGAGACCCGGCCCGAGCTGGATGACTACCGCCTGTCGCCCATGAAGCCGGTGCTCATCGAGGCCCGCGACGGCCTGAAGCTGGTCTCCTACCTCACCCGGCCCGCCAAGCCGCTGCCGGGGAAGCAGCCCCTGGTGCTGCTGGTCCACGGCGGGCCCTGGTCGCGCGACAAGTACTCTTATCACCCCTGGGTGCAGTGGCTCGCCAACCGCGGCTACGTGGTGCTGCAGGTGAACTTCCGCGGCTCGGCCGGCTTCGGCAAGAAGTACCTCAACGCCGGCAACAAGCAGTGGGGGCTCGCCATGCAGGACGATCTCACGGACGCCGTGAGGTGGGCCATCGCCAACGCCAACGTGGATCCCCAGCGGGTGGGGATCATGGGGGGCTCCTACGGCGGATACGCCACCCTGGCCGGGGTGGCCTTCACGCCGGATCTGTATGCCGCGGCGGTGGACATCGTGGGGCCGAGCAACATCGTCACGCTGCTCGAGTCGGTGCCCCCCTACTGGAAGCCCCTGATGGCCGTGTTCAAGACCCGCGTGGGAGATCTGAAGGCCGACTACGCGCAGCTCATGGATCGCTCGCCCCTTTGCCACGCGCACCGGATCAAGACCCCCCTGGCCATCTTCCAGGGCAAGAACGACCCCCGGGTCAAGATCGGCGAGTCCAACCAGATCGTCGCCGCCATCCGCGAGCGCGGCGGCGACGTGCTCTACGTGGTCTACCCGGACGAGGGCCACGGGTTCCGACGCGAGCCCAACCGCATGGATTTCCTGGCTCGCACCGAGCGCTTCCTGGCCCGCTACCTCGGCGGCCGCGTGCAGCCCTACGAGAAGGCCAAGGGCAGCACCGCCCAGGTCCGCGACAAGCTCCCCCCCGACAGCAAGCGGATCCGTTGCCCCCGCCCCGCAGCGCGCTCCAGCCGG
>CAYFWA010001177.1:0-2001 GCA_964346625.1 uncultured Myxococcales bacterium | reverse complement strand
GAAATACAATCAACAAATAGGAGCACCTGCCGATAACTAGGAAAGTCGGGCTAGGACCGACCTTCGGTCGGTCCGTTACCGGCGCTGCAATAATCCAGCTTGCTGGATTATTACAGCAAGCCGGTCGCCCTCCTCGCTTCTTGACAGAATTGCGCCTCGGCGCCCTCGGTGCGTCGAGCTTATTCTTGCGCGAGCCCTTCGGTGATCGCTGTCCCCGTTGACTGGCACGATTTCCGGGCTACACTCCCACCCCCAGCAAGGGTCCGCTGACCCCGGAGGATCGCCATGACCCAATTTGCCGTGTTGACCGCGGTGGGCCCGGACAAGCCCGGGCTGGTGAACGCCATCTCCATGTTCATCCTGGATCACCACTGCAAGATCGAGGACAGCCGCATGGGCGTGCTCGGGGGGGAGTTCGCCATGCTCATCCTCGTCTCGGGCGCCGAGCCGGACATCGCGAAGGTGGTGGAGGGCGTGGAGGCCGTCGGAGACGACATCGGGCTGACCATCGGGGCGCGCTTGACCAAGGCGCCGGAGGAGATCGCCTCGGAGAGCCGCGTCTACCGGCTCACGGCCTTCAGCATGGACCACCCGGGCATCGTACAGCAGGTGGCGCGGTACCTCAGCGAGCGGCAGGTCAACGTGCGCTCGCTGGAGACGCGCAAGCACAATGCGCCCGTTTCCGGACAGCCGCTGTATGCGCTCAACGCGGTGATCGCGGTGCCCACGGCGGTACGCATCGGTGAGCTGCGCCGCGGCCTCGAGGAGATCGGAGACCGCGAGGACATCGACATCGAGTTCAAGCTGTTGACGTAGCTCTGTTTTGCGGATTTGGAGCGAGGCCCCCTCATGACCGCAAACGCCTTCCCCGACCGCTTGTCGCTGGCGCGGCTGCCCACGCCGGTGGAGCGGCTGCCGTGGCTTTCCCGCGAGCTGGGCGTCACGCTGCTCTTGAAGCGGGACGATCTCACTGGAATGCCGCTGTCAGGCAACAAGATCCGCAAGCTGGAGTTCTCGCTGGCCGAGGCCCAGCGCCAGGAGGCGACCGGTGTCCTCACACCGGGCGGTGTGCAGTCCAACCACTGCCGGGCCACGGCCGTCGCGGCGCGGAAGCTGGGCCTGGCGTCCTACCTGCTGCTGCGCACGCCCGACGGGGCCCCCCCCGCCGAGGTGGATGGGAACCTGCTGCTCGACCGGCTGGTGGGAGCCGAGATCCGCTACGTCACCCCCGAGGAGTACGCCACCCGGGACAACCTGCTGGCCCGCTGGGCCGACGAGCTGCGCGAAGGAGGCGAGAAGCCCTTCGTGATCCCCGAGGGAGCCAGCGACGCCCTCGGCGCCCTGGGCTACGTCCAGATGGTGCGCGAGCTCCGGGACCAGCACGCGGCCCAGCCGCTCCCCGGTGGCCGCCTGCCGGAGTTCATCGTCCACGCTTGTGGGTCCGGCGGCACGGCGGCGGGCCTGGCCGCTGGCGTCGCGCTGGAGGGTCTCGACATGGAGGTGGTCTCCTACGCGGTGTGCGAAGACGCCGTGTATTTTCGGCAGAAGATCGACGGGCTGCTGCGGGACGTGGCCGCGAGCTATGCGCCGGCGCTGGACCCGGCGCAGGCGCGCTACACGGTGGAGGATGGTTTCAAGGGCGTCGGCTACGCCCAGTCCACCCCCGAGGAGTTGAAGTGGCTGGTGGACGTGGCGCGCACGGAGGCGCTGCTGCTCGACCCCGTCTACACCGTAAAGGCCTTCGGCGGGATGCTCCAGGAGCTGCGCGCCGGGGGACGCTATCCCCCGGGGAGCACCCTCCTGTTCGTCCACACCGGCGGACTGTTCGGCCTGTTCCCCCAGCGGGCGGCGCTGCCGCTGTGATTGCGTGATTGTGAGGAGGCTGGACCTTCGGCGACGCCTCAACGCAGCCGGTGGCCGACCCACACCGCTAGCAGCCCCAACACCACCAGCGCTGCCGCCGCCAGCAGGATCACCCATCGGCGGGCGGGGGCCGGGCCG
>CAYFWA010001176.1:0-2003 GCA_964346625.1 uncultured Myxococcales bacterium | reverse complement strand
TGGCGCAGAGATATCATCCCCGGCAACCCGGGCGCCAAGGTGCGGAACCTTCGGGACAACGGGCCGCGTCAGCGGGTCCTTTCCGATGATGAGCTGGCAGCCCTGGAACGCGAGATCGATGGGCTCAAGGACCCCTGCTTTCGGACCGCGCTACGCTGGCTCATCGCGACCGGCGCCCGGGTCTCGGAGGTGCGCCGCGCCCGGTGGGCCAACCTCGACCTGAGCGACCCCGAGGCCGCGACTTGGCGCGTCCCGAAGCCGAAGAACCGAAAGCCTATAGTCAAACCCCTGCCCACCGACTTGGCAACGGAGATCGCGGCCCTTCCACGCGACGGAGAGCACGTAGTGGGGGCCTGGAGCGAGGGCCAGGGGCATTACACCCGGTTTCACCGCAACTGGCTAAAGGTCCGCGATGCAGCGGGGCTCCCCTCGGACATCCGAATCCACGACATCCGACGAACCTTCGGGCTCCACGCCACCCGCACCGGGGGCCTGCATCTAGCATCGAAGCTGTTGGGGCACAGCAGCGTGACGATCACGGCCGCAGTCTACAGCCCCCTCCAAGACAGCGACCTGCGAGAAGCCCAGCGAGCCGTATCGGAGGCCCGCAAAGCCGCGGCAAAAAAGAACGAGGAGGATAAGCCCACCGGCGACTGACCGCCGGTTTCATCAACCGCCCCGAGAGGGGCACAGATAGCGCGCCGCCGGGCCAGCCGGCAAGCAACCCCGACGGCGCTAGGGAGGTTATCCCATGAGTGAGAACGTACCACAGATCCGCTATGTCGGCCCCAACCTGGAGACCGACACGACCTTGGCCGAGCTGGTAGGCAACCCGCACCACCACCTGGAGATCGTCGCCGACTTCGGCGAGCGCGAGATCCACTACCGCGCGGTCCACGAGGCCGACGCCAACTCGACGCCCGCCCGCGAGTGGCACGGGCACGCCCGATCATGGATCGTCCCCATCATGACGCGCAGCGACGCGGAGGCGGTGGTGGGGCACCTGCGCCCCCTCGTGGCGAAGGCGTGCGCCGGGTACACCGACGAGTGGGACGGAAGCAACCAGGTGGCGCGATTCACCGACGACGCCCGCGAGGCCCTTGACGAAATCGGCATGTACCTCGACGACCTGCCCGTCACGGGCCGCCTGACGCCCGCTGGGGGCCTGTGGGATGCAGCGGATTGGCTGCAGGCCGAGCCCCCGGAGGTGAGCCCGGTGGCCACCGACGCGGAGCTGGAGGCCCTGGCGGGGGAGCTGCAGGACGCGGCGCATTACGAAGGCGTCCACGTCCACGACCTGGAGGAGTACCTCCAGGCCCGGCGCGACGAGCTGCAGGCCGAGCCGTTGGAGGTGTTCTCCCGCGACGACTACTGCGTCCACGCTTTGTGGGCGCTGGACAACGACGAGATCGCCGCTTGCGTCGGCTGCCCGGAGCACGCCCGGGCCACGGCGGACGCGGCCGGGAGCGTGACTCCGGGGCTGTGCCGCGCGTGGCTCGGCTCTCACGAGGACTGCGCCGGGCTGGACGGCCGACGCGCCGAATGCCTGCTCGATCTCCTCGACAAGCAAGCGGCGCGGCTCTGGGCACGGTTCGGGGAGGTGGCGTCATGATCCCGCTGGCCAAGGTGCATCTGAGCAAGCGCGCCGTGCCCCACCGGGTGTGCGGCTGGTGCGGCCGCGTCCTGGAGCTCGGCGAGGGGGTCGTCTCGCACGGCATCTGTCCCCGGTGCCGGGCCGAGCACTTCGGCGACGAGTTGCCCACCTGCGGTGCGATGTGCCCCGATCACCCCTGGAGCCGATGCCTGCTGCCGAGTGGGCACGTGGGGCCGCACCGCAACGGGGCTGAGGACACCTGGGGAGGTGACGCATGAGCGGCAGAATCGCCGTCTTGGCCACCTGTGCGGCGCGCGACGCGGCGAGCCGTGGTGCCGCCCCACCGGGGGGCAGGGGAGCGCCCCTGCGCCTGCTCGGGGCGCTGGCGCGGGCCCTGGGCCGCCCGCTC
>CAYFWA010001175.1:0-2003 GCA_964346625.1 uncultured Myxococcales bacterium | reverse complement strand
GGGGGAGGGGACCCGCGCGATTCACTCGCGCGGGGAGGGGGGATGGGACATCCCCCCTATGAATCGGGGGATGGGACATCCCCGGATCCAGCAGCCAAACCGCTAGACCCCGAGCTGCATGAATCGACAGACCGCTAATATCTGCACCGAGACACAAAAAGCAGGCCGGGCTGACTGGGAGCGAAGCGACCTTTGGGGGAGGGGACCCGCGCGATTCACTCGCGCGGGGAGGGGGGATGGGACATCCCCCCTAAGAACGCCGCCGCGCCGCCCACAGCAGCACCAGCAGCACCGTGAGCAGGGGCAGAGCCGCGCCCGCGGGGCCCGACGCCGCGGTCTGGCAGCCGCCCTCCTCGGGCCGCGGATCCGGCGGGCCGATGGTGTCCACCACCGCGAGGAACCGCTCGGCGGTGACCGAGGCGCCCCCCGCGTTGACCACCGTGAGGTTGTGCAGCCCCGCGTTGGTGCTCGCCGGCACGGTGAGGGTGAACAGCACCTCGGTCTCGGAAACGGCGTCGATCTGCTCCACCTGCAGCAGGGGGTCGGTGAACTGGATGTCGAACTCTTGGCCGTAGACGAAGCCCTGGCCCACCAGGCGCACCCGGAGCTGCTGCTGCCCCCGCAGCACCGCCGCCGGGTAGATCGCCTGGATCACCGGCGGGTCCACCACCGGCTCGATGCGGTAGGAGTACTCGCCACGAGGCCAGTGCTCGTCGTCCGGGTCATAGTCCTCGAGGCCCAGGTTCACCACCACCAGCACCAGCTTCCGGTAGCCGGTGGGATCCACCGTGAGGCTGCCCTGGCTGCCGTTGTTCTTGTTGAGCTCCACCACCCGCGAGTCGGTGACCTCGTGCTCGCCCTGCCCCACGAGCACCGCCCGCACCGCCCAGCGCGTAGTGTGCTCTCCGGAAAAGCCCACCATGATCTCGCGGGTCCAGCCCTCGGGCAGCGACACCACGATGTGGTTCGAACCGTAGGGCGCCGGGAGCATGGCGGCCGGGGGCTTTTGGTTTCGCACCGGCAGCATGTACGTCTCGTGCTCGGCCACCATTGCCACCTCCGCGCTGTGAAACTCCCCGGCGCGCGCGATGTGCTGCCCGTCGTCGCTGGAGGTCACGAAGTAGCGCGCCTCGGCGAAGTCCGTGTACAGCGCCTCCATGGTGGGGTCCTCCACGCCCCGGGCCGCGGCCACCACCTCGATGGCGTCGTAGTAGTCCGGCTCGTTCAAAAAGGACTCCTGCATGGCCGCCTCCCAGATCTCGCGGACCATGATCCCCGCGTCGACCGCGTCGGCGACCCCCATGGCGTGAGCCAGGTAGTAGTTCCACAGCACCCCGCCGTACTGGTAGCCACCACCGGAGTCGAAGTAGTCCAAAGCCCGCCAGGGCTCACGCTGGAAAAACTGCATCATGCCCCACTGCCAGGCCTCGTACTCCGGGTAGGTGACCCCCTCGATGAAGGTGGAGGTGTTCTCCCAGTAGGTGGTGACCTCGGCGCAGTCCATGGAGGCCTGCATGGCGTGGTTGAACTCATGGGCCGTGGTGCTGATGGCGCTCTCGCCCAGGTTGGGGTTGATCACGATGTAGGTGAAGCAGTCCGCGTGGGCCGTGTCCGGGTTGGTGTCGTAGGGCGCCGTGTAGCCGGCCACCCCCGAGCCCGTGGACCCGAGCGACACCCGGTAGGGCTCGTAGCCCGCCTCCATCACCGGCTGATAAAACCCGAGCTGGTCCACCTGCACGTCGTAGGACCGCTCCGCGGCCTCGAGCACCATCTCGGCGTAGGCCTGCTGCGCGGCGTCGGGATACGACACGCGGATGGGCCAGCGCGCCGACTCGATGGAGTACTGCTCGTCGGCCGGCGGCTGCAAAAGGGCGTGCACCTCCGAGCCCCAGGCCCCCTCGCGCACCACCCACAAAAACGCCTCGTGCAGATAGCGCGTCCCGCTCACCGCCCGGGATCACGGATCGCACCGATCTCGAAGCCCAACCATATAGCCTGCCCCG
>CAYFWA010001174.1:0-2007 GCA_964346625.1 uncultured Myxococcales bacterium | reverse complement strand
GCGCGGTTTTTCGGGGCTCACCCCCAATCATCGCGCTTCGCGCCGCTGCAAGGAATGGTCCCGACTCGTCGTATCGCGCCATTTGAGTCCTACGTGACGCCTGAACGGCAAAAAGCGTCCTACTCGCAACCCCACTCCTCGTCAACTGCCGAAACGCCTCGGCCCTCACCCCAAGCCCAGTCCGGGCTTGGAACGAGCCCGACGGACCCACTCGAGAACATGCTGTGGTCTTCGCGCCGCTCATCCCTGCTCCCGATCCCGCTCGGCCTCGAGCTTGCGATAGATGGTGCGGGTGGCGATGCCCAGGAGCTGGGCCGCCAGCCGCTTGTCGCCCTCGGTGTGCCGCAGCGTCTCGTGGATCACGCGCCGCTCGATCTCCTCGAGGGAGGTCCCGATGGGGATGGTCACCGCCCGCCCGTTTGAGCCCGGCCGGCCGTGGATCTCCGGGGGCAGATCCGACTCGTCGATGACCTCGGATCGGGTCAAGACCACGGCTCGCTCCACGGCGTTCTCCAGCTCCCGCACGTTGCCCGGCCAGTGGTAGCCGCAGAGCACGTCCATGGCGGACCGGCTGAAGCCAACGATGGATTTTCCGTTTTTCTCCGTATATTTGCGTAAAAAATGGTCGGCCAGCAGGGGCACGTCGTCGATGCGCTCGCGCAGGGGCGGCACCCGCACGGCGATGACGTTCAGGCGATAGTACAGATCCTCGCGAAAGTGACCGCCCTGGACCTGCTCCACCAGGTCCAGGTTGGTGGCGGCCACCACCCGCAGGTCCACCTCCACGGTGCGCCCGCCGAGCCGCTCCACCTCCTGCTCCTGGAGCACCCGCAGCAGCTTTACCTGGATGTGCAGGGGCAGCTCGCCGATCTCGTCGAGAAACACGGTCCCCCCGTCGGCGGCGAGGAACCTGCCCTCGCGGCTGGTCACCGCGCCGGTGAAGGCGCCCTTTTCGTAGCCGAACAGCTCCGCCTCGATGATGGACTCGGGCAGCGCCGAGCAGTTCACCGGCACGAAGGGCGCGTTGGCCCGCGCGCTGCCGCGGTGGATGGCCCGGGCCAAGAGCTCCTTGCCGGTGCCGCTCTCGCCGAGCAGCAGCACCGTCGCGCTGGAGGGCGCCGCCTGCTCGATCATGTCCATGGTCCGTCGCAGGGCGATGGAGCTGCCGATGATGGCGTCGGAGTGACGGGCCACCGAGAGCTCGGCGCGCAGGGCCTGGTTTTCCATCACCAGGGTCTGCCGCTCCAGCGCCTTCTCCATGGTCTTGAGAATGTGCGCTTTTTTCAGCGGCTTCGTGATGAAGTCGTAGGCGCCCTCCCGCATGGCGTCCACCGCGGCGTCCACCGTGCCGTAGGCCGTCATCATGATGACCTCGGTATCCGGAGCCACCGTCCGGGCCGTCTTGAGCAGGTCCATCCCGTCCATGCCCGGCATGCGCAGATCCGTGAGCACCACGTTCACCCGGTGCTCGCGGAGCTGATCGAGGCCCTCCTTGCCGTTGGCGGCCAGCAGCACCTCGCAGTCCTGCCGCTCCAGCATCCGCTTGAGCGACTCCCGGATCCCCTGCTCATCATCCACCACCAGCACGATCGGGCTACCATTCATCGGTCACATTCTCCTCCGCGGGCCTCGCAATGCAATTGCCGGGCCTAAACCACCCCTGGGCCACGTAAAAATATTTCATGCTTTATTACAATAACTTGACAAAAACCACGCCGGAGCACCGAGGGCCGCGCGCCCATCGAGAGCGCCTTCTGTGAGGCCTGTTTTTGTCATTGTGTCACAAGCGTCGATCCAGCGCCACGCGCCGGTGACAATTTGTCAATTCCCCTGCCCCCGGGGTTCAGACCTCGTCCAACCCATCACCCCGCGCCCCGTCTACGAGATGATGTCCGTCCCCAAGGGGTAGCCCGGCCCTCGCCGAAAACCCGGAACGAGCTTCCGAGACGAGGGACTGCTTCAGGGGGAAGAGGGACTACTTCAGGGGGAAGAGGGACTACTTCAGGG
>CAYFWA010001173.1:0-2011 GCA_964346625.1 uncultured Myxococcales bacterium | reverse complement strand
CGCGGCGGGCCGCCGCCGCCGCCCGCCGACGCCATGCGTGGCGGGCCGCCGCCGCCGTCGGCCGGGGGGGAGCAGGCGGATCAGCGGCTCAAGCGGCTGTATCGGGCCTACGTCGCGGCCAAGCGCAAGGTGGGCGAGCCCACCGAGGGCATCACCTACGATCGCCTGGTGCACACCTTGCAGAAGCAGGTGCCCAAAATCCAGCAAAAGACCGGCTGCCGCCAGGTGGACTTCAAGATCGAGATCAAGAACGGCAAGGCGATCCTCAAGGCCGTGCCCAAACAGTGACTGCGGCTTCAGGGGGGCGACGGATCAGCGCTCCTCACGCCACAGGCGTCGGGAGACGGTCTCGAGCAGGGGGCGGCAGCTCTCGGCGTCCAGGGCGCTGATGCACAGGGTGTGGTCGTTGCGACTGGCCAGCGCCCGACCGCCGTCGGGGAGCCGGTCGATCTTGTTGAACACCGCGATCCGGTCGACGTCGCCGAGGTTCATGCTCTTGAGGATGCCCTCCACCGCATCCATCCGCTCGGGCCAGCCGGGCTCCGAGGCGTCCACCACGTGCAGCAGCAGATCGGCGTCGTCCAGCTCCTCGAGGGTCGCCCGGAAGGCCTGCGACAGGGTTTCGGGCAGCTCCCGGATGAAGCCCACCGTGTCGGTGAGCACCAGCTCGCGTTCGCGGGGGAAGCGCAGGCGCCGCGTGGTGGGGTCCAGCGTGGCGAACAGCTTGTTTTCGGTAAACACCTCGCTTTGGGTCAAGGTGTTGAGCAGCGTCGACTTGCCCGCGTTGGTGTAGCCGACGATGGCCACCACCGGCACGTCCCGGCGCCGCCGACGACGCCGGGTGAGGCTCCGGCGGCGGGAGATGCGATCGATCTCCCCATCGAGCTGGGTGATGCGCTCGCGGGCCCGTCGTCGGTTGATCTCGAGCTTGGTCTCGCCCGGTCCTCGGCCGCCGATGCCACCGGTGAGCCGGCTCATCATGGTGTTTTTGGCCACCAGGCGCGGCAGGGCGTAGCGTAGCTGCGCCAGCTCTACCTGGATCTTGCCCTCGCGGCTCTTGGCGCGTTGAGAGAAGATGTCCAGGATCAGCATGGTTCGATCGATGACCTTCAGGTCGGTGTACTCGGTGAGCGCGCGGGCCTGGGCCGGGCTGAGATCCGGATCGAACAGCAGAAACTCCGCCCCCACCTGCATGGCGCGCACCAGGATCTCCTCGAGCTTGCCTCGCCCTACCGCGAAGCGGGGATCCGGCGCGCTGCGGCGTTGGTGGATCACCTCGCGGATGTTCATGCCGGCGGTGGCGGCGAGCTCCTGCAGCTCCCGGATCCGCCCGCTGGCCGCGTCGGCCGACTCCCGCGTCACGCACACCAGCAGGGCGGGCAGGTGGTCGGGCTCGGTGAGCAGCGGCTCGGTGGCCCGCCGGAAGGTCTCCTCCAGAAACGCCATGAGCTCCTGGACGTCCACCTCCAGGGCGTGCAGCGCTGCGGGAGGCTCCACCTGGTGCTGGAGGTTGCCCCGCCCCACGGGCAGCAGGTGGGCGTACTGGATCTGCACCGGGGCCTCCTCCTCGGCCTGGTGTAGCGCGGCCACCAGATCCAAACGCAGCAGCGCCAGGTCGGTGAGGTCGTCGGAGGTGAGGGCCACGTCGTCCAGGTGCGTGTGGACCAGGCGCAGACCCCGGAAGCGCCCGCGGCCCGCGCGAATGCGGCCGAAGTCCGGGAGCTGGAGCCGCTGGGCGTCGCCGACGAACACGTTCTCCACCTTGCCCCTCCGAGAGAGAAACAGGCCGATCTGGCGGTTGAGCTCCCGGCTCAACCGGCAGAGGGTCTGGGCCAGCTCCGGGGAGACGATCCGGGTCGGCGGAACCCGGCGACGGTAGAGCCGCTCGAGCGCCTTGAGCTGGCTCGACTTCAGACCGACGGTATTTCCGGTGATGGAGGGCAGAGCAGGTGTCTGGGCTTAGGGCTCGCGCAAGAATAACTTCGGCATTCGGCCGCCGATCCATCAATTC
>CAYFWA010001172.1:0-2012 GCA_964346625.1 uncultured Myxococcales bacterium | reverse complement strand
ACCACGCCCTCTTCGACTGCGGCACGCGTTGCGGGACCGGCGGGAGGGGTCCATCGTCCTGGTGGAGGATCTCACCGAGATGCGGCGGATGGAGCAGCGGATGAAGCGCGCCGAGCGGCTGGCGGCCATCGGCCGCCTCGCCGCGGGGATCGCCCATGAGATCCGCAACCCGCTGGCCTCGGTTTCGGGCTCGTTGGAGCTGCTCCAGACCGCCGCCGAGGCCTCGCCCGAGGACCGGCGTCTGCTGGAGATCGCCATGCGCGAGGTGGAGCGGCTCAACGGGCTGGTGACGAATCTGTTGGGATACGCGCGTCCCCGCGATCCCCAGCCGCTGCGCTTCGACCTCGGGGAGCTGGTGCAGGAGGTGATCGCGGCCTGTCAGCGGGACCCGGTCTTTGCCGAGGTGCGCTTCGAGACGGAGCTCGGCGAGCAGGGCTGGACCGTGCTCGCCGACCCCGACCAGCTCCGCCAGGTGCTGTGGAACCTGCTTCGAAACGGCGCCGAGGCGATGCCCTCGGGCGGGCGGCTGCGGGTCGGCCTGTCGGAGGCCGGTCCACAGCCAGGGTCGGGGACGCGGCTGTCGGTGGCCGACACCGGCCAAGGCATGGATCCCGACACCCAGGAGCAGATCTTCGAGCCGTTTTACTCCACCAAGGACAAAGGCACGGGGCTGGGGCTGGCCACCGTGTATCGCATCATCCTCGATCACGGCGGACAGATCGAGGCCGACAGCGTCCCGGGGGAGGGGACCACCATCACCGTGTGGCTACCGGAGCGATGACCCGCCGCTAGAGTAGCGGGCCGAGGATTCGCAGGGGATGCGCTGCCCCCCCCGCGCCGTGGCGCGGGGGCAGCGCGATGAGAGAGGCAAAGTGGAGCTGAGGGGGATCGAACCCCTGACCTCTAGAGTGCGATTCTAGCGCTCTCCCTAGCTGAGCTACAGCCCCAGGGCGTCGGGACCTCCTCATCGCGTCGCCGCGTCATCGCGCGGGTGGAGGAGGCGCCGCCTGTCTCATCGGCGTCTCACCGATGAGACAAGCGAGCTAGCACATCGATCCGGGGGTGTCAAGCGGATGGAAATCCGCGCAATCCGCGCCGGGTGCGATAGTATGTCCCCCGGCGGCGGCCGACCGCGGCGGATCGTGGCGGCCAGCTTCGCAGCGCCAGCGTCGCTGGAGCGAGTCCCCTTGGAGTCGCTGATCAAAATTCGTTTGTCAAGTTGGCGTGCGAGGCGCGCGGCTGGCAAAGCGCGACGACGGCGCGTACTGGGCGTACGTAACAAAGGAGCAACGCAGCCAGCCGAGATGAATCGCGCGCCAGATGGTGAATTAATTTTGACCAGGGCCCTTGGAGTCGCCCGTGCATTTTTCCACTGACCATCTCGCTCAGCTCGACGCGGCGAGCCAACGGGCCGAAGAGCTCACCGGGGACTATTTTCATCTCCCGAGCTTCGGTCCCCGTCGCTACCTGTACGAGGTGGCCACCGAGGTCTCGTGCCGCCCGGACGAACGCGCCCCCGATGCCTTCGCCCAGCTCTGTCGCTACGTCCGACACCCCCCCGCCGCCGGGGATCGACGCCGCGCCAAGCACTACTACCGCGTCTGTCTGCAGGACGAGAGCATTCTAAAGGCCACGGCGCGCCCCGGGGTGCCCTTCACGCTGTCGTCGCTGCTGCTGTACATCATGACCCACGAGCTCATCCACATCGTGCGTTTCGAGCAGTTTCGCCACCCCTTCGTCACCGATCCGGCGGATCGGGAGGCAGAGGAGGCACGGGTCCACCGCCTGACCTACGACCTGCTCAGCGAACACGAGGAGCCCGGCATGGCCAAGCTGCTGTCCTACTACCAAACCCACCGCATGCCACGTTGTCTCTGACCCATTCCCCCGCGCAACCGTTCTTTCCGTACTGTAACAGCTATGCCACTGGCTTCTATCCATTGCGCATGGGTCCGATGCGCTGTCGCGGCGCTTGCATGTTGCCCACAGCAGCGTCGCGTCAACGAGGCCTC
>CAYFWA010001171.1:0-2017 GCA_964346625.1 uncultured Myxococcales bacterium | reverse complement strand
GCAGCACGACACGCAGCACGACACGCAGCACGACACGCAGCACGAGGTATCCGCATGACCCGCAACTTCGATTCCTTCGACGAGCTGTTCGAGCGGGCCACGGGGTTCTCCCCGTTTCCGTACCAGGCGCGCTGGGCCGGCCGCTCCCGAGCCCCTGCCCGCGTCTCCATCCCCACCGGCCTCGGCAAGACGGCCGGGGCCATCCTCTCGTGGGTCTGGCACCGTCGCTTCGCCGGACCGGAGGTCCAGCGCCAAACGCCGAGACGGCTCGTCTACTGCCTCCCCATGCGCGTGCTCGTGGAGCAGACCCACGACTGCGCCCGAAGCTGGCTGGCCGCGCTCGACCTGCTCGCCGAACACGCACCGGACAAGCACCCACCCGACCGGATCGGCGTCCACGTGCTGATGGGCGGAGAGCGCGAGGTCGACTGGGATCACTGGCCCGATCGCGACCAGATCCTGATCGGCACGCAAGACATGCTGCTTTCGCGCGCCCTCAACCGGGGATACGCCATGAGCCGGTTTCGCTGGCCGGTCCAGTTCGCCCTGCTGAACAACGACAGCCTCTGGGTGATGGACGAGATTCAGCTCATGGGAAACGGCCTGGCCACCACGGCGCAGCTCCAGGCGTTTCGACGCCTGCTGGGCGTGACGAAAGAGGCCCGCTCGGTCTGGATGAGCGCCACGATGCGTCCGCAATGGCTCGAGACCGTGGATCTCAGCCTCGAACAGGACGCCATCGACAGCCTCGAGCTCGAGGAGCGAGACCGCGAGCACCCCCAGGCGCGCACCCGGCTCGAGGCCAATAAGCCCATCACCCGGGCTCCCGTCGACTCGAGCAAGGACGGCAAGGCAGAAGCGAAGCTGATCCTCGAAGAGCACGCAACCGGCGGCGGGCTCACCCTCGTCGTGGTGAACACCGTCGCTCGCGCCACCGCCATCCACCAGGCCTTGAGCAAGCTGAAACCGGACGCAGAGCTCGTGCTCGTGCACTCCCACTTCCGCCCCCCGGACCGAAAGGCGGCGGTGGAGCGCCTCCTGGCCGAGCCCGGGCCCGCCGGCACCATCGCCGTGTCCACCCAGGTGGTGGAGGCCGGGGTCGACGTGTCCGCCCGCCGGCTCTACACGGACCTGGCGCCCTGGGCCTCCCTCGTCCAGCGCTTCGGCCGCTGCAACCGCAAGGGGGAGCTCGAAGACGCCCACATCACCTGGCTCGACGTGGACACGAGCAAAAAAGGCGCGGCGGCCCCCTACGAGAGCGAGGAGCTGGATCGAGCCCGCGAGCTGCTGGTCGACCTCGAGGACGCGGCGCCGGCCCGCTTGCCGGCGGTGACCCAGGAGATCCCCTACTCCCACGTCGTGCGCCGCCGGGATCTGATCGAGCTGCTGGACACCACCCCCGATCTCGCCGGCGCCGACATCGACGTCTCCCGCTTCATCCGCGAGGCCGACGAGCACAACGTCCAGATCTTCTGGCGCGAGCTGGAAAAGGGCGCGACCGCGCCGCCGCCGGACCTGCCACAGCCCCAGCGAGACGAGCTGTGCCCGGTCCCCCTCGGCGAGGCGCGCGAATTCTACCAGGATAAAAGCAAAAACCGCGCCCTCTGGGCCTGGGACCACCTCGAGCGCGAGTGGCACAGGCCCCCCGTGCTCTATCCCGGGATGGTCCTTTTCGCCCGCGCCGCCGACGGTGGCTATCACCCGGAGCTCGGGTGGCGCCGCAAGGAAAAGAAGAAGGTCCCTCCCGTCGAAAAAGCCAGCGCCAGCGCGACAGAGGCCAACGACTCGGATCCCCTGGTGAGCCACCCCTGGCAAACCCTGGTGGAGCACACCGATCTCGTGGTCACCGAGACCGAGGCGCTCGCCGCGCTGCTCGATGATGATCTCCGCGGAGAGGCCAAAACCCTCGCCCTCGCCGCCCGCTGGCACGACGTGGGCAAGGCCCACCCGGTGTTCCAGGGCGCCATCGTGTCCGAGGGCGCGCCTCCCCCCGACCCTGGTGACGACGCGCCTCCCC
>CAYFWA010001170.1:0-2020 GCA_964346625.1 uncultured Myxococcales bacterium | reverse complement strand
GGCGGGACCGGGGGGACCGGGGGGCTCGGCCACCGCCGCCTTCAACTCCCCCCCGGGCGGGTGCGACGCCTCGGCCGACTCCGCGCCGCCCGGCGGCGACGCCTCCCGAGCGCCCTCTCGCTTCGACGACCGCGCTCCTTCCGGGTCTGGCATGGGGGATCCCTCAGGCGGCACGGGTGGCTCAGGCGGGCCCGGGCAAGACCTCGGGGCCCGGGCCGCGGGCCCGCACCCGCCGACGCAGCACGAAGCGATGCTGCTGGTTGAGGTGCGCGAGCTCGGCCTCCCCGAGCTCGTAGCCGTCCACCTCCAGCTCCTGGGGCTGGAAGTAGCGGCTCTGGGGGACGTAGCGCAGGGGCAGCTCGTCGCCGACCTTGAGCCGCCGCACCCGCGCGCCGGGCGCCAGGGTGACCTCGTCGCGCAGCTCCAGGGCGTCCGCGCCCACGGTGATGCGCCGTTCGAAGCTCACCGGCAGCCGCTTGGCCCGGGTCATCAGCACCGCGCGGATCCAGCCCTTGAGCTCCCGCGCCACCCGGGCGTTCCAGCCGGTGGTGAGCATGGCCGTGCGGAAGGCCATCATCTTGGTGGGCGTGAAGATCTCGGTGGGCACCCGGTGACACGAGCCCGCTACCCGCAGGGTGTCCCCCTGCTGCTCTCGCTGGTAGCCCGGATCGATCCACTGCGAGGTGAACACCGTCCCGTCCGCGAGCTCCCCCACCATCCCCGAGTCCACCAGCAGCGGTTTGCCCTCGGGCAGGCCGAAGAGCTTGATCACCCCGCCTCGCGCCAGGTTCACCAGCAGGTACCCCCAGCCCGTGTGGCGCACGTGCAGGCCCGCCCCTTCGAAGCGCCGCACGAAGGGCTCCCGCTCGTAGGGCAGCGGCTCGGCCACCGCGGGGCGGGGCCCGTAGTCGAGGTAGGCGTGGAGAAACTCCGGGATCCGGTAGACGAAGTAGCGCTCGGCCTGCAGCCCCGGCCAGACGCTCGCGCCCTCGCGGAAGCCGTCGAGCATGCGGTCCGCCATGGCGGCCGCCAGGGGCACCCGGTCAGCCCACAGCTCCATCCCGTGGGGATAGAAGTGCAGCGTCTGGCGGCTGCCCAAAGTGCCGCCGTAGTGCCCGTCCGGGGTGACGAACCAGGCGCAAAACGGGATCGCCCGGCGGATCACGGCCTCGACGCGCTCCTCGGGCCGCACGCGGTAGAGCTTGGCCAAAAAGCTCACCGTGGCCGACAGGTAGCCGGGGTCGGCGCCGTCGTACTCCAGGCACCACCCCTCCTCGTGACAGTGGCGCATGAACTCGTCCATGCGCTCCCCGTACAGGTGCCACAGCTCGTCGTCGCCGAGCAGATCCGCCGCCTCGGCCACCGGCAGGGCGGCCATGGCGTGGTGGTTGGCCAGCACGCCCACCTCGTCGCTGCGGCCCAGAAAGCGCGCCGCCCGCCGCAGGCAATCGCGCCAGCGCTGGCGCTGCTCGGGCTGCAGGTGGGGCTCCACCAGGTGATAACAGCCCACCATGGCGTGCACCAGAAAGCCCGTGGGCCCGGCCCAGCCCCGCTCGTTGGGGTAGAACTCGTCGAAGGAGCCGTCCCCGTGCTGGATGCGCGTGAGATAGTCCATCCCCGCCAGGATCCAGCGCAGCACCTTGGGGTGGCCGCGGTAGGCGTTGTCCGGCATGTCGTGGCCCCAGGCGAGCGCCAGGCCGTGGACGCCGAACTGGGCGATGGCCGAGGGGAAGTCCATCACCCGGGTCAGCCAGTACTCGCGGTTGCAGCAGCCGTAGGTGGGAGAAAACTCGTTGCGGTCCATGGTGGACAGAAACCGCGGCAGCTCCTCGAGGCCCAGATCCGAGTAGATCCGGCGCTTGTCGGAATAGGGGGGTCGAATCATGGACCATCACCTCGAGTCGGACCATCAGCGTCGCGTCAGCGTCGACGCAGCGTCGCGTCAGCATCGCGTCAGCGTCGCGTCAGCGTCGCGTCAGCGTCGCGTCAGCGTCGACGCAGCGTCGCGTCAGCGTCGAGC
>CAYFWA010001169.1:0-2020 GCA_964346625.1 uncultured Myxococcales bacterium | reverse complement strand
AACGCATCCGGCGGGAACGCATCCGGCGGGAACGCATCCGGCGGGAACGCATCCGGCGGGAACGCATCCGGCGGGAACGCATCCGGCGGGAACGCATCCGGCGGGAACGCATCCGGCGGGAACGCATCCGGCGGGAACGCATCCGGCGGGAACGCATCCGGCGGGAACGCATCCGACGGGAACGCATCCGGCGGGAAGACCCCCTCGAAGGCCGCCGCCTCCCTGGTGGGTCGGCGCTTCCTCGAGCTCGTGCCCCCCGATGACCCGGCGCGCTCCCTGATCACCGAGGCCTGGCACAGCGGTCGAGCGGCGGAGCTGCGCGAGCACACCATGACACGCGTCGAGACGGACGAGGGCGAGGGTGGTGACCGAGGCGTGCCGACGCCGCGATACTGCGACTGGCGCGCGCAGCCCATCCAGGACCCCCAGGGGAATCTGGAGGGCCTGGTCCTCTCCATCACCGACGTGACCCGGGAGGTCCGTAGCCGGGAGGCCGCCGAGACGGAAGCGCGGCAAAAGGACGAGTTCGTGGCCATGCTGGCCCACGAGCTCCGAAACCCCCTGTCGGCCATCTCCAACGCCACGGAGCTGCTCGGTCGCCGGGCCCGAGCGGATCCCAAGCTCGGTCGGGCCCGGGACATCACGCGACGCCAGATCCGGCAGATGACCCGGCTGCTCGATGACCTGCTGGACGTGTCTCGGATCACCCGGGGCAAGATCCGGCTCCAGCTCGAGGAGGTGGACCTCGAGGACATCGTCGCCCAGGCGGTGCAGAGCTGCCAGTCCCTGGTGGAGCGCCGCAACCACACCCTGGAGCGATCGGTGGAGGGGAGCACCCCGGGCGACCGCACGCTGCGCGCCGACCCGGATCGCCTGGTGCAGGTAATCTCCAACCTGCTGACCAACGCGGCACGCTACACCGACCCGGGGGGGAGCATCCGGCTGTGGACCCGCCGCCGCGGCGACGAGGTGGTCATCGGGGTGGCTGACAACGGGGTGGGCATCCACCCGGCCATGCGGGACCGGATCTTCGAGCTGTTCGTGCAGTCCGAGCGGGGCCTGGATCGCCGCCAGGGCGGGCTGGGCCTCGGCCTGACCCTCGTGAAGCGGCTGGTGCACATGCACGGAGGGGAGGTGGAGGTGGACAGCCCGGGCCCCGGCCTGGGAAGCGAGTTCCGCGTGCGCCTCCCGGTGTGGGGGCCGGCCGAGCGCTGGACTGGCCGACGGACGGAGACTGACGAGCGCTGGACTGGCCGACGGACGGAGACCGACGAGCTCCCCGCCGTCCGTGCCCGCCCGCAGCAGAAAGCCCCTGCCGACGATGAGCCAGAAGGCGCGGTAGGTTCGGGGGAGAGGGGTTCGCTCCCCGAGACGGCAGGCGCGGTGGGTTCGGGGGAGGGGGGTTCTGCCCCCGAGACGGCAGGCGCCGAGGACGAGATCCCGCCCCAGCCCGCGCGCCTCACCCCGGAGCACGCCTCGGTTCCCCGCACGGCGGCACCGCGCTCCCGGGCAGTAACGGAGGAACCGGAACGTTCCAAAGGGCCGGGGCTGCGCGTGCTGCTGGTGGAGGACAACGCGGACACCGCCGCCATGCTCTCGGCCCTGCTGGAGCTCAACGGACACCACCCCACCCGGGTCTCCCGGGGCCCCATCGCCCTGCAGCGGATCCACGAGCAGCCCTACGAGGCCGTGCTGCTGGACATCGGCCTGCCGGGCATGGACGGTATCGAGGTGGCCCGCCGGATCCGCCGACTGAATCTGCGCCCGCGACCGCTGCTGGTGGCCGTCAGCGGGTATTCTCGCGAGAGCCACCGCGCGCGCGGGGGCCACGACCGCGGCCACGACCCCACCGAGATGTTCGATCACTACCTGGTCAAGCCGGTGGAGCCGGGGCGGCTGCTGGAGATCCTGGAGGAGACGGGCAGCGGCTGAGCGGTCGCGCAGACGCACGCACACGCACACGCTCACGCACACGCACACGCTCACGCTCACGCTCACGCTCACGCTCACGCTCACGCTC
>CAYFWA010001168.1:0-2021 GCA_964346625.1 uncultured Myxococcales bacterium | reverse complement strand
GGGGGCCGCCGCAGGGGGGGCGGGGGCCGGCGGGGCGCCGGGCGGAGGCCACAGCACAAATGGCTCAGGTAAGAGCAATGGGTTGCGGGGAGGATGGGTTGCCACTAGACTTCGCCGTTCCTTGCCGCGTGGTTGGCTTGCAATGGAGCGAGGAGCGGAGAGTGGTCGAGCAGGAGGGGGCCAGCGGTGGCCGGGAGCAGGAGAACGTGCCGAGATGAGATATCCGTCCGTGGTGAAGGTATTCGCCACCACCCAGCATCCCGATTTCGACAACCCCTGGCAGGCCCGGGCGCCGATCAGCGGGACCGGATCCGGGGTGGTGGTGGGGCCCAAAGAGATCCTGACCGGGGCACACGTGGTGGCGGATTCCACCTTCCTCCAGGTCCAGAAGCTCAGCGATGCCGACAAGGCGGTGGCGCGGGTCAAGGCGGTGTGTCACGACTGCGATCTGGCGCTTCTCGAGGTGGAACGCGCTGATTTCACCGACGATTTGCCGCCGGCGACCATCGCTAGCTTTCCCCACCAGGGGGACGAGGTGGCGGTGGTGGGCTTCCCCATCGGGGGCGAGGAGCTGTCGGTGACCGAGGGCGTGGTGTCCCGGGTGGAGGTGCAGAAGTACTCCCATTCGCAGCGATTCTTGCTGGCGGCCACGGTGGACGCGGCCATCAACGCGGGTAACAGCGGGGGGCCCGTGTTCCAGGGAGACCAGGTGGCGGGCATCGCCTTCCAGAAGCTGGAGCAGGCCGACAACATCGGCGAGATCGTGCCCGCGCCCATCATCAAGCACTTCCTGGAGGGGATCGAGCAGGGGCGCCACGCCCAGGTGCCCGGCTTCGGCATCGCCAGCCAGGGAGTGGAGAACCCCCAGATCCGATCCTCGCTGGGCCTGAAGAAAGGGGAAGGGGGCGTGCTGGTGGGCGCCGTGGTCTACGGCGGGTCGGCCTGGGGTGTGCTGAAGCCCCGGGACGTCATCCTGGAGGTGGGCGGGCAGCCCATCGCGAGCAACGGCACGGTGCGCTATCGGGAGCGGTACCGGACCCTGTTCGACGTGGTGCTGGGCGACTACTACGTGGGAGACGCGCTGGAGGTGCTCGTCCTGCGGGAGGGCCAGCGGCAGCGCGTTTCGCTGGAGCTCAAGCCCTACCAGGAGCTGGTGCCGCGGAGCCAGTACGACGTGACGCCCACCTACGACGTCTACGGCGGCCTGGTGTTTCAGGTACTCAACCGAAACCTGCTGTGTACGTGGGAGGAGTGGTGGCGCGACGCGCCGCCGGAGTTTCTGCACTACTACTACTCGGGGATCCGCAGCGAGGAGCGCCGGGAGATAGTGGTGATCTCCAAGGTGCTCGCCGACGAGATCAACGTGGGCTACGAGCACTTCTACAACGAGACCCTGGAGTCGATTAACGGAGAGGGCGTGCGGGACATGGCGGAGCTGGTCCGTAAGCTGGATGCGGCCTCGGGCGTGGTGGAGCTGCGCACCTCGCGGCACGGTACGCTGGTGCTGAACGCGGCCCAGGTTCGTGAGGCCACGCCCCGCATCCTGGAGCGCTACCACATCGCCCACGACCGGTCGCCGGATCTGCGCTGACGCCGCTGCCGCCCGCGCCGCCCGTGGTACCTGCGCCAGCCGCGCCACCCGCGCCACCCGTGGTGCCCGCACTGCCTCCGCCAGCCGGGCGCAGCGAGGCGGCTTCAACGACCACCCTGCGGAACCAACCCCACCACCTGTCTGTACAGGTCACCGGGTTGGTTCCGCGATAGGGGCCGAATCCTCCGCGTATCCGCTCCACGAGGGGAAGGTCACCGGGTTGGTTCCTCGCAGGCGGAACCAAGGTTACCTCCTGTGAGAAGAGGTCATGGGGTTGGTTCCTCGAAACGGTGACGGTCTGGGGGCGCACGACGAAGGCCGACGAGCACAAGGGGTTGACCCGGGGAGGGTGCCGAGGACAAGCTCCGGATTGGATGAGCCATTTGCGCTGTGGCCGCCGCCGCGCGCCCCGCGGGGCCCCCGCCCCTCG
>CAYFWA010001167.1:0-2022 GCA_964346625.1 uncultured Myxococcales bacterium | reverse complement strand
CTCCGCTCCTGCTCCCGCCTCTGCTCCCGCCTCCGCTCCTGCTCTCGATTCCGATTTTGCAGTCGCCGTCGCAGACGATTTCTCGGTCTTTTTCTCGTCGTCGGGGCGAGGTTCCTGCGGCGGCAGATCACGCAGGGGGCTGATTTTGACCACGGCGTCGTACTCCGGTGGGCACGCATCCAGGCAGGCGTTGCACTTGACGCACAGGCTCTGGTCGATGACCTTCAGCCGCTTGCGGTTCGTGAAGATGGCCTCCACGGGGCAGCTCCCCACGCAGGCGTCGCAGGCCCGGGCGCAGCGCTCCAGGTCGATGTAGTAGGCGGTGAGGGCGTGGCACTCCCCGGCGGGGCAGCGCTGCTCGTGGATGTGGGCCTCGTACTCCTCGCGGAAGAACCGCAGCGTGGTGAGCACCGGGTTGGGGGCGGTCTTGCCGAGGTTGCACAGCGAGCCGTCGGTCACGTCCGCGGCCAGGGCCTCGAGCCGCTCCAGGTGCTCCGGGGTGCCGCGCCCCTCGGTGATGTCGGTGAGCAGCCGGAGCATGTGGTGGGTCCCGACGCGACAGAAGGTGCACTTGCCGCAGGACTCGCGCTGGGTGAACTCCAGGAAAAACCGCGCGGTCTCCACCATGCAGTTGTCCTCGTCCAGCACCACCATGCCGCCCGAGCCCATCATCGCGCCGACGGCGTCCAGCGCGTCGAAGTCGATGGCCACGTCGAGCTGGGAGTCGGGCAGACAGCCGCCCGAGGGCCCCCCGATCTGCACGGCCTTGAAGGTCTTGCCATCCGGGACGCCGCCGCCGATGGTCTCCATCAGGTCCCGCAGCGAGGTGCCCATGGGCACCTCCACGAGGCCGGTGTTGGCGATCTTACCGGCGAGGGCGAACACGGCGGTGCCCTTGGACCCCTCGGTGCCCACGCTGGCGAAGGCCTCTCCGCCGTCCCCCACGATGCGGGGGATGCTGGCCAGGGTCTTGACGTTGTTGAGCACCGTGGGGCGGCCGAAAAGCCCCACCTCGGCGGATCGCGGCGGGCGGACCCGGGGCATGCCCCGGCGTCCCTCGATGGAGTACATCAGGGCGCTGGACTCGCCGCACACGAAGGCGCCGGCACCCTGGGCGATCTCCACGTCGAAGGCGAAGCCGCTGCCCAGCACGTCGGCGCCGAGCAGGCCCCGCTCGCGGGCGGCTCCCACGGCGTGGCGCAGCACCTCCACGGCCAGCGGGTACTCGGCCCGCACGTAGACGAAGCCCTGCTGCACCCCGATGGTGTACGCGGCGATGGCCATGCCTTCGAGCAGGGTATGGGGGTCGCTCTCGATGATCGTGCGATCCATGAAGGCCCCGGGATCCCCTTCGTCGGCGTTGCACACGAGATAGCGGGGCTCGTTCTGCTCGCGGGCCAGCCCCCACTTGCGCCAGGTGGGAAAGCCGGCGCCCCCCATGCCCCGCAGCCCGGACTGACGGACCTCGTCGATGATCTGCTGCGGATCCATCTCCAAAGCGCGGGGCAGCACCGACCAGGCGCCGAGGGCGATGGCGTGGTCGATGCGGAAGGGGTCCACCCAGCCCGCTCGCTCCAGGAGCTGCCGATGCTCCATCCCGTAGCGTGGCGTGTAGGAGAGAGCGGGGATCAGATCGTGCTCCTCGAGTCCCCCGAGCACGTACTCGTAGAGAGGGTGGTCGCCCTTGAGGAAGTTGCGCACCAGGGAGTCGGCCAAAAAAGGGTTCAGGTGATGGTAGACCACGGGGGGATACCCCTCGCGCTCCACCACGGCCATGGGCTCGGCGTAGCAGTGGCCCATGCAGCCCACCTCCACCACCTCCGCGTCGACGTCGTGCTTCTCGAGGGCCTGGCGGAAGGCGTCGGACAAATCCAACGCGCCGGCCGATCTTCCACAGGTGGCGGTGCCTACACGGATCACCGGGCGCCCGCTCCCCATCAATCCGCCGATCCGCTCTCGCGCCTCGGATCGAAGCTGCTCCAGTCTATCGGCCGGCGTGGTCATTCGAGCTCCTTCGACTTC
>CAYFWA010001166.1:0-2033 GCA_964346625.1 uncultured Myxococcales bacterium | reverse complement strand
GGAGGGGGGGGACGGTGTTCCAAATTTCCAATTCGATCTATAACCACCTGATATCAAGCACCAATTCGAGCAAGTGGAGGGGAGGGGGGGGACGGTGTTCCAAATTTCCAATTTGATCTATAACCACCTGATATCAGGCGCTAATTCGATGATCGGTCCAGCGGTACGCTCACACGCGGCCTCGTCCACGCGGTCAGTTACGTCTATCCTGCCCAGATCGGTGCGCTGGCACGGGGGCTTGCAACGGGGCACGCGAAAATGACTTGGTCGTCATGGTCAATCCAGTCATCTCAGACTCGATTTCGCCCTTGTCGTCTGCTGCGAACGGCCGAAATCGCGCCTGGCTGCGTTGCTCCGGCGGATTCTGTCTCGACGTACCGCAAGTAACGCAAGTGCGCCTTCGACAGCACGCCCCCTCCTCTCCTTGTGAAAGAGGGGGTAGTGACCTATCCTTGCTGAGCATGCATGACTTCATCTTCGAACACGACCACCCGGTGGACGCGCACACCTTCGACGACTGCTGCATGGAGTGCGCCCAGAGCCTGGACCGGCTCCGGGAGCTGCTGGCAAGCCTTCACGCGCAGATCGCAGCGCACGACGAGACCTCCCTCGCCGCGCTCGCCCCGGACGAGCTCTTCCAGTTATTTCTGGTACTGGACGACATCGCCCACCTCGAGGGCGGCGAGCGGCTCGCCGATTGGCTCGACACCGACGCCGAGATCCGCACGCTGCTGCCGGCCATCCACGCCTACTACGAGATCTTCTTCGCGCTGCACGAGCGTCACCTCGCCGAGGCGATCCTCGCCGCCTCCGGCGACCCCTGGGAGACGGTGGACGGCTTCGCGCTGATCGCCCGCTACGAGGGGCTGCTCGCCAACGAGCGAGGGCTGATTCCCGCCAGGGATCCCGCACTTCCGCTGGTGTTCCTGGGTTGTGGCTCGGCGCCGGTCTCGCTCTTTTTGCGCGCGCGCTCCGGGGGGCGGCGCGCCGTCGGTATCGACCGCGATCCAGAGGCCGTCTCCCTGGCGACCCGGTGCGTGGCGCGCCTCGGTCTCGCGGATTGCATCGAGATCGTGGAAGGTGACGAGACCGCGGTCGGCGACCACACCCCGGGCGCCGTGCTGATCGCGGCCCTGGCCGAGCCCAAGGCGCAAATCTTCGCCACGCTGCACCGACTGCTGGCTGGGCGACCCGAGACGCCGGTGCTCTATCGCACGTACGCCGGGATGTGCACCGTGCTGCACGCGCCCGTTCGCCCCGACGAGGTCGTCGGCTTCACGACGGTGCGACAGGTGAAGGCCACCGGGCGCATCAATAACACCTCGGTTCTGGTCCGCTGGGATGTGCCGTGACGGAGGTCGAGCTCGCACGCGCCCTGGCGGCCATCCACCAACAGGTCGCTGCGCTCGACGACGAGCAGATCTTGAACGGCCCGGCTGCCGCCAGCGCGGATGGATCGGCGGCCTGAGCGATCAGGGTATTCCTGATCGGGGCCTAACCCGGCGTAGCCGGAACCAAAAAAGACCAAGGCGTCCGGCCAAAATCCTCTCAGGAACCCAGGAAGAGAGGAACCCAGGAACGGGTCAGGGAGAAGTCCTGCCAGATCTGCGCAGAATTTGCTCGGTAAGGGACTAATGCGAGGAGCCCTCC
The DNA here is from genome assembly GCA_964346625.1 of uncultured Myxococcales bacterium. Taxonomy (GTDB): domain Bacteria; phylum Myxococcota_A; class Polyangia; order HGW-17; family JAJRWW01; genus CAYFWA01. Next base: position 383 of record CAYFWA010001166.1, on the reverse strand, counting down.
CATGACACTGCACGTCACGCGGCTCGGCGTGGATGCCACCACCGGGGGTGACAGCGTGGAGCGGTACAAAGCGTTCGAGCAGCTCTGCGAGCTCTAGATCCGTTCGCTGACGATCCTCGTGGGGGCCAACGGCGCCGGCAAGAGCGCCCTCGCCGGGGCCATCCCGCTGCTCGCGGGCGGCCTTTTGGGAGGCGCGTCGGAGGAGCTCACGGCGAGCGGCGATGTTTTGAATTGGCCCGGAGGAGTGTTCGAGGAGGACTACGAGGAAGAAGAAGAAGAAGCTCCCCTGCTGCCAGGAGATGCGTGAGCTCCGCGGGGCCGAACGGCTCGAGGAGGAGCGGCACGAGCAGTACCTGGACGAGCTCGAGACCGGGTCACGGCCC
>CAYFWA010001165.1:0-2036 GCA_964346625.1 uncultured Myxococcales bacterium | reverse complement strand
CCGCACTCCCCCCGCCGACCCCGCCGACCCCGGCGCCCCCAACCCCAACCCCAACATGAACGCCCGCAGCGCCCGCAGCGCCCGCAGCGCCCGCAGCGCCCGCGGCACCTCCGGCGTACGCCGCGGACAGTGCCGCCACCAGAAACCCCATTGACGCCACCGGCTTGGTGAGCCACCGCCCGAGCTGCCACCCCCGCCACTCACAGCCGATCAGCGCCACCGTGAACCCCACGCACACCGCCGCGCCCCCCCAGTACCCGGCCATGTTCAACCGCTCCAGCAATTCCATACCCGGAGCAATACAGCGCCCCCCGCGCCCAGGTCAAATCGGGTCGTGCAGTCGGTGTGCTCATCTCGCCGCGGATAGCACCGCAGATAGGGTCTCGGCCCCCATCGCCTGAGGGAGTCGGCCGGCCGAAAGCAGGCGGCTCCACGAGCCACGGAGTCACACCGGGCGCTCAGGACCTAGGGATGAGCTCGAGCAGACCCCGCAGCGCTCGATTCACGGCCGCAGAGTCTGGGAACACTGCCCTGACATCGGGATCCAGCACTACCGCGCCCTCCGGGAGCGCGTAGTCGCGCTCCTCCACGGTCCCGTCCGGCTTGTGCACGCTGACCTTGAATCTCCCCCGCCAGCGGCCCGCGTGCTTCCCTCGGATTCCTTGCGAGAAGTCGTACTCCGGGCGCATCTCGAGGTCCGGTTCCTGACTGCCCTTGTCGCCGCTATTATCTTTGCTCATATTGCCTACGTTCGCGGCCGCTCGCCTCGCGGGCGCTGATGATGCGGATCCGCTCCTCACGATCAGTATACACCACAACCAAAACTCTTCCCCTCAGTGAAACTCCCAGATCCACATAACGGTCTTCTGCCGGGGAATGATCTGGATCGTGGATCGTTAGCGAGCGTGGATCCCCGAAGACGGTAGTGGCCTCATCGAATCCGATCCCGTGCTTTCTGCGGTTGACCTCCGCCTTCTCCTCGTCCCACTCGAACTCGATAGACATCTCTGGATTCCGGTGTTAGGGCTCGTGCTTCACGCGCCCCTGCTGGGTGATGGTGCAGCGCGGGTGGGCCTTCGCAAAGGCCTGGATCACTTCGGGCCGGATGCCCGTCTCCGAGAGCAGCAGCCAGCGCAGCCGCGAAAGCCCACGCAGGTGGACCATGCCCCGGCGCGTGATCAGCGCGCCCCGCAGATCCAGCGCCCGCAGCCGCGACAGCTTGCCCACGTGGGCGAGCGCCGCGTCCCCCGTGTTGGTGGGGCCCAGGTACAGATACCGCAGCGCGGTCAGCCGCTCGAGAGCCGCCAGTCCCGCGTCCGTGGTGAGGCTCCCCCCCAGGTCCAGGTGGTGCAGCCGCGCGAGCCGCGCGATCACCGCCAGCCCCTCGTCCTCGAGCTTGGTGGTGTCCACGTTCAGCGACTCCAGCCCAGACAGCCGCGCCACCTCGCGCAGCCCCTGCGCGCTGATCCGCGTCCACTCCAGGCTCAGGTGACGCAGCGCCTTCAATCCCTCGAGCTGTGTCAGCCCGGCGTCGGTCAACGACGCCTTGCGCAGCACCAGGGAGCGCAGCCGCGTCAGCTTCCCCACCGCCCGCAGGCCCTCGTCGTCCACCGGCGTGCGTGACAGATCCAGATGCCGCAGCTCCGCCAGCGCCCCGAGGTGCGCCAGGCCCGCCGCGGTGACCTTGTCGGCCTGCAGCCGCAGGCTGCGCAGCCGCCGCAGCCCGCGCCGCCGCGCGAAGGCCGCCATGCCCTCGTCGCTCACCTGGGCCCACCCCAGGTGCAGGTGCCGCAGCCGCGGCAGGCGCCCCAGGTGCCGCAGCCCGGCGTCGCCCACGGGCGTCTCGCGCAGGTGCAGCGACCACAGATGCCGCAGCCGCCGCAGCGGCGCCAGGTCCTCGTCGGTCACCCGCCCGCTTTCCAGCACCAGCCCGTGCAGCCGCCGCCCCAACCGCGCCAGCCGCGCGACGGACGGAGTCGCGCCAGCCGGCCTCGCTCCGGAGGGCCGCGCCTCCGCCCGAGCCCCCGCCCCAATCT
>CAYFWA010001164.1:0-2038 GCA_964346625.1 uncultured Myxococcales bacterium | reverse complement strand
TCCCAAGTCGGGCACTCAGGCTGAGTGGCCGCGAACAGAAGCCGCCGCCGCCCCCGCGCCGCGTCCCGGCGGATCGTCTCGGCCTCCCAAGTCGCGCACTCAGGCTGAGTGGCCGCGAACAGAAGCCGTCGCCGCCCCTTTGTCGAGGCGGGGCGGCCTCGGTCGGGTGGCCGGACCCGGGAGCCGAGGCCCCGTCGCTCGCGGCAGGGCAGAGCGCCTGGGCGGCGGGCTCGTCCCGGGCAGTCTCGTCCCGGGCAGTCTCGGCTCAAGCGGTCTCGTCCCGTGCGGTCTCGGCTCGGGCAGTCTCGTCCCGGGCAGTCTCGGCTCAAGCGGTCTCGTCCCGTGCGGTCTCGGCTCGGGCGGCCTCGTCCCGGGTGGTCTCGGCCCGCACCCGCTCCACCACGTCCTCCCGCGTCTCCGGAGCGCGCCGGCACAGCGCGGCAACGAGCCTCGCCTCGTCGGTCCGGAAGGTCAGGTATCGTCCTGGGTCCAGGATCGCTCGCAGCGGGGAATCGATCAGGGACGGGGGGAGCGGCGACATCGCCGCGAAGCCGCGAGGCGGGGCCATGCCGGCCGGGCTCACCGCGCCGCTCGCCACGAGAAAGTCGGTGAGCTCCAAGACGCTCTTGCGGGGGCCGCCCGGGTCGAGACAGGTTAGCTCGCACAGGGTCGCCACGTCTCCCGTGAGGTTCAACCAGGCCACGATGTCCATGGCGACCTCTACCGACAGGTCCTCCCCCCACGCGCGCAGCCGAGAAAGCAGCCACCGGCGCGCCTCTTGTTCGCGGCCCGCTCCCAGCAGCGCGACCAACGGCGCCGCGTTCTCCGTGGGCCCCAGGGTGCCACTGCAGGACAGGCTGATCACCGCCTGCACCAGGCGCTCGCCCTGGAAGTAGCGCGCCAGACGCTCCGCCAGCGCGCGTGGCCGGGTCACCACCGGCAGGCCGACGTCCCACCCGAGGGACTCCCGCGCCAGCCGCCGCGCACCATCGCAGTCCGCGCGGATGAAGTCTCCGTACACTGCCGCGGCGCCCGGGAACCGCGCCTCGAACAGCATCCCCACCGCCAGGATTGCCTCGTGGTAGGGCTCTCCCTGGGTCTTCTCCTCGAACACCGTGGCGTGCGCGAGGCGCGGGGCGGCGCCGGTGGTGCTCTGCTCCCACTCCAGCCGCTCCCTGCCGATCTCGATGACGATGTCGCTGCCCGCCGCCGTCGCTGGTGGCCCGCCGGTGCGGCCCAGCTTGGCCTCGCCCCCGCGGATGCCGTAGCGCGCCGGATCCCGGTACACCAGGAATGACTCGCCCAGGCGCAGGGTCGTCGCGTCCCCCACCACGTGCCAGTGGCGCTCGGTGGGATCCTGCGCCTCCTGCTCCAGCCGGCGCGTGTGGACGATCCGGGGCGTCTCCCCGACCCACTCCAGCGCGTTGGCGAGCAGGCCCAGCGGAAAGCGCTCGAGCAGAGTGAGGCTCTCGTCCCAGGCGGCCTCCCAGGCGCCCGGATCGAGCTCCTGCGGCAGAATGCTCAGGTACAGCGAGATGCCCATGGCCTTGCCATTTCATGCACCATAGCGCATCTTTCCCAGGATGTGAAACGACAGCGCCCCGACCTCGGCCTGCTCCTGCGTGGTCAAGGGCCGGTTCACCACCCGGAGCTCGTGATATTCGTAGTGGGAAACCTGCGCTGTCCGGTTCCCCCTCGACGGGGACCCACGCTATAGTGGCCGCCATGGGACGCCGACGCAAGCGGCGCCGCAAGGCGCCGGAGCTGCCAGACCTGGACGCGGTCCTGTCGGACCGGGTGGAGCCCGACGCCGAGATCCTGCTGCGGCTCATCTCCAGGGTGAACCCCACGGACCGGGCCGCGCTCACCGAGGCCGAGCGGGCGCGCCGTTACGCGGACAAGGCCGCCCTGCAAGACAGGCTCGTGCGCCGGTTCGGAGACGAGCTCGAGGTCGTCCCCGAACACGCCCGGGCGGACCCGGCCAGCGCCGGCCCCCCGCCCGCGCCAGCGCCCCCCGCGGCCGTCGCCCCCGTCGCCC
>CAYFWA010001163.1:0-2040 GCA_964346625.1 uncultured Myxococcales bacterium | reverse complement strand
CCAGCACCCGGTAGCCGTCGAGCGCCGCCGACATCGCCAGATGCGCCGCCGTCGAGGTCTTGCCGACGCCGCCCTTGAAGTTGGCCACGCCCACGATCTTGGCCGGCAGCCCCTCGGGGCGGTAGGGCAGGTAGCCCTTGGCCTTGGAGCCTTCGGCGGCGAAGAAGCGGCGCAGCTCCAGCACCTCCTGCAGGGTGAACCACTTGGCGCCGCCCTCGGTCTCGCTCTCGCCCTGGGGCAGTTGCGGGTTGGCGCGCAGCACGCGGCGGAAATGCGCCTGCGCCACCGGGATCAGGTAGCGCGTGATCTCCCAGGTGGAGAAGCGCCGCAGCCGCTTGGCGCCCTGCGCCTCCACCCCGCGGGCCACCAGATCCGCCCGGCCCGCGGCGCAGCGCTCGGCCAGGCGCGCGAACTCGGCGGTGGAGACCGGCCCGTCGAGCCCGGCCTCGGCCTCCTCGGCGTCGATCCGCAGATAGGGGGGCAGGGCGCTCTCGCCCGCGCCGCCCGGGGGCGCTGCGCTCTTCTTCGGCTGGGCCATCCGCTGCTCCGCCTGCCGTGTCGTGCCGCCGCCGGCGCCCTTGCGAGCGCCGCCCGATTCGCCCGGGCGATGCGGGGGCTGCCTGCTCATGTATCGCCTTTCGCCCAACATACCCTGAATCGCGGTACATGCCAAGAAAAGCGTGATCGCCCTATTTTCTAAGTAAAATCAAGATGTTACAGGATGCGCTCGGGCGGGCTCCCGCGCACCGGCCGGCCGGCGCCCGGCGCGGTGCTGTTAAATTCGGTTAGAGTCTTAGTTACCGGGCCGGCGCCTGTCGGCCATCCGCTTGAAACGGGGGCGGTTTTCGCGCCCGCGTTGCGCGAGGGCGACTCCGAACCCCCGAAGCGGCGACTCCGCTCCCCCGAAGCGCCGACTCCGAACCCCCGAGCCGGCGCTGGACGGCGCCTGTGGATAACTCTAGGCTGGGCGTCACCGAAACCACGATAAGATCGGGCAGGACATGGGCAGGGCCGGCGCGGCCGCGGGCGGGCCGGGCAGCGGGGCAGGGGGCCTCTTGCCCGACCGGCATCCGCAGGCGGATTTCTTCCTCTGCGACCTCTTCGACTGGGTGCCGAAGGACGACCTCGCCACCATGGAGCACCCCGTCTTCACGCTCGCCACCCGGCCCGACCGGCGCATCCTCGACTACGCCCACAACGGCGTGGAGATCACCGTGACGCCCTCGGTGAAGGGGCTGGCCACGATCCACGACAAGGACATCCTGATCTACTGCGTGAGCCAGCTGATGGCCGCGCTCAACGCCGGCCGGCCCACCGCGCGCACCCTCCATCTGCGCGCCCACGACCTGCTGGTCTCCACCAACCGCGAGACCTCCGGCGACGCCTACCGCCGCCTGCGCGAGGCCTTCGAGCGCCTCGCCGGCACCCGCATCACCACCAACATCGCCACCGGGCCGGCCGACGACCCCGTGGAGATCACCACCGGCTTCGGCCTGATCGAGAGCTGGGAGATCGTGCGCCGCACCCGCGGCGGCCGGATGGTCTCGGTCGCCGTGACGCTGTCGGACTGGCTCTACCGCGCGGTGCTGTCGAAATCCGTCCTCACCCTGTCGCGCGACTATTTCCGCCTGCGCCGCCCGCTGGAGCGGCGCCTCTACGAGCTCGCCCGCAAGCATTGCGGCCGCCAGGCCGGCTGGACGGTCTCGCTCGACACCCTGCGCAAGAAGTCGGGCTCCACCTCGCCGCGCCGCGTCTTCCGCGCCATGGTGCGCGAGATCGCCGCCGCCGACCACCTGCCCGACTACCGCCTCGCCGAGGAGCCGGGCGACCGGTTCCGCGTCACCCCCCGCCGCGCCCCCCGCGCCGCGGGCCCGCTGCTCGACCCCGACGCGCTCGAGGAGGCCCGCGCCCTGGCCCCGGGGGCGGACGTCTACGCGCTCGAGGCCGACTGGCGCGCCTACTGGGCCGCGACCGGCCAGCCCCCCCTCAAGAGCCCCCGCGCCGCCTTCCTCGGCTACGTGAAGGCCCGCGCCCGGGGCG
>CAYFWA010001162.1:0-2042 GCA_964346625.1 uncultured Myxococcales bacterium | reverse complement strand
GGGGCCGGCGGGGCGACAGGCGGAGGCCACAGCGCAAATGGCTCAATCTCGGTCTGCCTATCTGCCTATTCCGTCGTGGCGGGGGTTCGGGTAGGATGCCGAAACCAGTGAAGTGATGTCGAGAACCCTGAAACCGGATACGGCAGCGAGCGCGCGCGTTTCGCGCGTACGTGGAGCTGGCGCCCGCCCGAGGCACGCGGGTGATCGGGTGCCCTGGCCTTGAGCGAGTCTGCGGACAGCCGCAACGGGCGCGACGGTCCCGGCCAGGCGCTGCCCTCGGTGTGGCTGGCGCTCGTTCCGGTGGCGTTCCTTGTCGGCGCGCTGTTCGTGACCATCCGGGGACTGGGGCTATCGGCGCATCTGCCGCTGGTGCTGGCCACCGCCGTGGCGGGCGGGGCAGGCCGCCTGCTGGGGGTCCGCTGGCCCCGGCTGCTCGAGGGCATCGTGGCCGGCATCACGGTGGCCCTGCCGGCGGTGCTGATCCTGATGATCATCGGTACCCTCATCGGCACCTGGATCCTCTCCGGCATCGTCCCCACCCTCATCGTGTACGGGCTGCAGGTGGTGAGCCCCGCCTACTTCCTGGCGACTTCCTGTGTGGTGTGCGCCATCGTCGCTCTGGCCACGGGCAGCTCCTGGTCCACCGCGGGCACGGTGGGCATCGCCCTGGTGGGCATCGGCTCGGCCCTCGGCGTGCCGGCGGGCATGACCGCCGGGGCCATCATCAGCGGCGCCTACTTTGGCGACAAGATGTCGCCGCTTTCGGACACCACGAATCTGGCGCCCGCCGTGGCGGGCACGGACCTGTTCACCCACATCCGACACATGGTGTACACGGCCGGGCCGAGCCTGGTGATTGCTCTCGGCATCTTCCTGGCGCTGGGGCTGCGCTTCCAGGGCGGCGGGGCCCAGGCCTCGGACGTGCAGCGGCTGGTGCAGACCCTGGAGCACCGCTTCAGCGTGCACTGGGCGCTGCTTTTGCCGCTGCTGGCGGTGATCGGCCTGGTGGTGGCCAAGGTGCCGGCCCTGCCGGCGCTGCTGCTGGGGGCGGTGATCGGCGGCGGATGCGCGGCGGTGGCCCAGGGCGCTTCGCTGCAGGCCATCGGGGCGGCGGCGCAGTCGGGCTACACCGACCACCAGCTCGCCTTCGGCCTGGACGGGGCGGCGCGCGTGGCGCTGCTTTCGGCTCCGCTGACCGAGGTGCTGGGTCCGCAGCCGGCGCTCGCCGCCCAGGGACGCACGGTGGGCGTGGTGGGAGAGCTGCTCGCGCGCGGTGGGCTCCAGTCCATGATGTCCACCGTGGCGCTGATCCTGTGCGCCCTGTCCTTTGGGGGGGTGATGGAGCGCACCGGGCTGCTGCAGGCCCTGGCCCAGGCGATCCTGCGGGGGGCGCGCCGGACGGGCAGCCTGGTGCTGCGGACCCTGCTCACCTGCATCGGCATGAACGTACTCGCGGCGGATCAGTACATGGCCATCGTGATCCCGGGCCGCATGTATCGCGAGGCCTTCGCCGCCCGGAAGCTGCATCCGAAGAACCTCTCGCGGGCGCTGGAGGACTCGGGCACCATGACCTCGGCGCTGGTGCCCTGGAACACCTGCGGGGCCTACATGTCCACCACCCTGGGCGTGGCCACGTGGGCCTACGCTCCCTTTGCCTTCGTGAACCTGTTCAATCCGGTGCTGTCGGCTTTTTATGGCTACACCGGGCTGACCATGCACCTCGGGGACCCATCGGAGTCGGCGTCGGCGTCGGAGTCGGAGCCGGAGTCGGCGTCGGAGTCGGCGTCGGAGCCGGAGCCGGAGCCGGAACCACCCCAGGCTTCCCGGCCCCCGAGACCCCCTCGAAGCGATGGGTAGGCGCCTCCCCACAGCCGTCGTCGGGTGCGTCGCGGTGGCGGTGATCACCGTCTGGGCGACGGCCGCCACCGCCAAGCCAACCCCCGACGTCACCCCCGACGCCACCCCCGACGCCACCGCCAAGCCAACCCCCGACGCCACCACCATTCCCTACACCTATCTCGTCTGGGTCCATTTCGCGAACT
>CAYFWA010001161.1:0-2043 GCA_964346625.1 uncultured Myxococcales bacterium | reverse complement strand
CGGGTCATGCAGCCGACGGGGCGTCCCCGAACGCGTCCCGAGGCCGTTGCTGAGGACAAGGCGTACGACGCCCAGTGGATCCGGCAGGGGGGTCGGGCCATGCGCTGCTGGGAACAGGTTCGCGAACAGATGTCGAACCTCGGCGAGGCGCTCGACGAGAAGATCATCCACCACGACCTAGACAGCGTATACACCAGCTATCGGTGGTTACGAGCAATGCTTATCGACGACGAAATGCGCGTCAGCTTCTCCGAAAGGGGAGCGAAGGGGAATCCTTGGATCGAGTCCCTCTGGGGACGGACGAAGGATGAGATCGGCTCTCGGATTGCGGAAGCCTCGTCCCTTCCGGCTCTGCGGAACGTCTTCGACAGGCGGTTCGAATACTACAATCAGAGGCGGCGACACTCCTCGATCGGGTACATCCCACCCCGAGAACATCTCAGGCAAACTTTCAGCGCTCTCGAATCAGAACCTCAAATCGCTGCTGCGTCTTAACCGAATTAGTCGCTCAACGGGTCCAAAAATTCGGGCACTCGTCCCCCTTAAGGCAGTGCAAAAGATGAAGTTCAAGCCGGGCAAGCAGCGCGGCGAGCCGGTGAAGGTCCAAATGTCTCTTCCGGTGACATTTACGTTCAAGCGTGGAGGGCAGTAGCGGGGCCTACCGCCCGTGGGAGGCAGTGTCGGGATCGGGGAACAGCAGGAGTATCCGGAGGGAAGAGTACTCGTTTCTACTCGATAGTCTTCATCCCATGACCGAAAACACGGCCGTCCCGGAGCCTGAGTCGTCAGGGGAGCGCGAGGGAGAACTGGAGCGCACGCTCGGTCTCGTCCCGGCCCTCGCCATCGGGACGGGGACGATGGTAGGCGCGGGCATCTTCGTGTTTCCGGGGCTGGCGGCCGGCCGGGCGGGGCCGGGTGCGATGCTGTCGTTCGCCATCGGGACCGTTATCGCCCTGCTCGTCGCGCTCCCCACCGCGGAACTTGCGACCGCCATGCCGGAAAGTGGGGGCGGCTACTATTTCGTCTCGCGCGCTCTTGGTCCCCTTCTCGGCTGCATAGTGGGCCTGGGGCAATGGCTGGGACTGGTGTTTGCCTCGGCCTTCTACCTGATGGGATTCGGGCACTACCTGGCCGATCTGTGCCGGGAGCTGGGGCTCGGCCTGCCGGTGTCCGTGGTCGGCCTCGCCTTTGGGATGGCCCTGCTCCTGACAGGCGTCAGCATCACGGGGACGGAAAACACAGGCGACCTGCAGAACTGGATTGTCGGAAGCCTGCTGGCCATTCTTGGAGGTTTCCTTGGACACAGTGGGCTCGACGTGCTCGGCGTGTTTGGCACCCGGCAGGCGCCGGAGGCATTTTTCCCGTACGGCATCGGGCCCGTGTTCACGACCGCGGCGCTGGTCTTTACGTCGTACCTCGGCTTCGTGCAGATCGCCACCGTGGCGGGGGAGATTAAGAATCCAGCCCGCAACCTGCCCCGGGCAATGATCGGTAGCGTGCTGCTCGTAGGGACCCTCTACGTGCTGACGATTTTCGTGAGCACGAGCCTTTTGGGGAGCGAGCGGCTCGCTGAGCTCGGCGAGACGGCGATTGTAAGTGTAGGACGGGCCACTGCGGGCACGTTTGGGGCGGCGGCCCTGCTAGGCGGCGGGTTGCTCGCCACGCTGTCGAGCGCCAACGCGTCGATCCTCAGCGCCTCCCGCTCCATCTACGCCCTCAGCCGGGATGACCTCGTGCCGAGTCAGGTAGAGCGCATCAACGCTCGTTACCGCACGCCCCACGTCGCGCTTCTCTTAGCGGGCGGTCCCATTGCGGGGCTCGTGCTCTTCGGGCGGGTGGAAGTGCTGGCAGAGGTGGCCTCCCTGCTGCACCTCTTCATGTACGGCCTCATCTGCGTGGCCCTCCTCGTCCTTCGGCGATCCAACCCAGAGGGGTATGCCCCGAGATTCCGGTGTCCCGGTCACCCGGTGGTGCCGACCCTCGGGGCACTGGCGAGTTTCGGGCTCATTGGGTTCATGGCGCCCCTCTCGATCGGACTGGGGG
>CAYFWA010001160.1:1176-2045 GCA_964346625.1 uncultured Myxococcales bacterium | reverse complement strand
CCGGGATGGATCGGCGGCCTGAACGATCAGATAATTCGTGATCGGGGCCTAAGCCGGCGCTCGGTCGGCTGCTCCCCCGGCTCGTCGCTCAAGGAGCGCAGGTAGTCCAACAGGTCGGATCGACCCGCCTGGTGCTCCACCACCAAGGCACCGATCAGCTTCACCGCCCGCGGCTCGGGCTGGCGCTCGCCGTTTTCCCAGCGCGAGACGGTCTCGGGTGTCACTCCGAACAGCTCGGCCACCTCCACCGCCTTGAGACCGATCGCCTTGCGCATGTACCGGAACGCCTCCGGGGTGCCCGCCCCGCTGCGCGCCAGGGCCTCCGCAACGCTCCGCTCCAGGGAGCGCAGGGTATCGCTGGAGAGATAGCTCTCCCCGCAGACCGGGCACACCCGGCCGGGGACCCGAGCGGTGAAACGCAGCCCTCCCACCTGGACCGTTTCGTCTACCGCCGCCTGGTTCATCGCTCCGTGTCCGCACGTGACACACCGCATGGTCAGACTCCCTGGATCCCTACGGCGGTGGCGCACCCACGGATGTCGCGCAAGGCCTCCGCTTCGGCTGGTGTCATGTTTCGCGCACAGCCTCCGCTTTCGCCGGAGTCATGTTTCGCGCACAGCCTCCGCTTCGGCTGGTGTCATGTTTCGCGCACAGCCTCCGCTTCGGCTGGTGTCATGTTTCGCGCACAGCCTCCGCTTTCGCCGGAGTCATGTGGGAAGCATGGCAAGGATTTGACGGATCGTCAAGTGCTGTCCGCTACCGTTGACGGGTTGGGCTCGCCTCACCACACACCCGCGCGCCCTCGGTTGCCGATCCGTTCTCTGTGCCCGCGGCGCTCGGCGGCTAAATATTTCATAGGGAAAAGGGGA
>CAYFWA010001160.1:0-1076 GCA_964346625.1 uncultured Myxococcales bacterium | reverse complement strand
CGGGAAAAGGGGACGGGAAAAGGGGACGGGAAAAGGGGACGGGAAAAGGGGACGGGAAAAGGGGACGGAGTTCCGTTATTGCGTTTTGGGACTGAAAACCTCAATCGCGCCCGCGGCCGCAATGACCGTGGTGGCCGCAATCGCTTTCATGCGTGCGACGCCGATCTCCACCGGGAGGCGATGATGAGCCATGGTTGCGCGACTGAGGCGCGTGTCGATCCTGGTGTCGATCCTGGGTCGATCCTGGCATCCGTCTTTGCGTTGAGCGTTGAGCGTCGCGTTGGGGGGATCAAAACCGCAGGGTGATCTGCAGGCCGGTGGCCAGCACGGGGTGGAAGTAGCGCGGGTCGAGGGTGCCGTCGGGGCTTTCCCAGCGGCGCTTGGTGAAAAAGTGGTGGTAGCGCAGATACAGCCCGATCCACAGGTCCGGGCGCAGCCGGTAGGCCAGATCGAGCTCGGGGCCGATGACCCCGGTGAAGGCGTCGCCCTCGGTCACGTCGCACTGGTCGTCCGCGGTGCTGTAGGGGGTCTCGAGCTGGGCGTAGGCCATGCCGCCGGAGACGCCCACCGACAGGGCGAAGGCGCCGAACTCGGCCCAGCCCAGGGCCGAGGCCATCACCAGGTGATGGGAGATGCTGCGCACGTCGCTGCACGAGGTGAGGTTGGCCCCGCCGATCTCGAGGGTCTTTTCCCGGGCGAAGCGGCCGAAGGCGTAGCTCAGCCCGAGGGCCAGCCGCAGGGTGTCCTCGCCGAGCACGGCGCCCACCTGCAGGCCGAAGCCGAAGCCCTCTTTGGGCACGAAGGAGCGATCGGGCGACAGCCGGCCCACGAAGCCCACCGAGGGCCGGGCGAACCAGCGCTGGGGACCGTCGTCGGCGCCTTTTTGGGAGCGGCCCCCACCCCGGCGCCGGCGTCCCGCCGGGGGGCCGAAGGGATCGGTGTCCAGCTCGGGGGGCGCGCCGCGGCCCGCCGGGCGGGCGCGATTGTCCGCCGGAGGCGCGGCGCCGGCCGGGTCGGCGCCGGCCGGGTCGGCGCCGGGGTCGGGAGGCGCCCCTGCGGGCGCCTCGGGAGCGCCC
>CAYFWA010001159.1:0-2050 GCA_964346625.1 uncultured Myxococcales bacterium | reverse complement strand
GGCCGGGCGCCTCGGCGCCCTCGGTGCTTCGAAGTTATTCTTGGACGAGCCCTTAGGCGAAAGCGCGGTCCACGGCCACGCGCCCCGCCTTGATCACGGTTCGTACCAGGTTGGCGCCGAGGTGATAGGGCACCGCGCCGTGGTGGGCGCACTCCCAGATCACCAGATCGGCGGGCCCCCCCACGGCGAGCCGCCCGGCCTCCGGGCGCAGCGCGGCGCGGGCCGCCACGGTGGTGACGCCCAGCCACACCTCGGGCACGGTCATGCCCATCTGCATGCAGCCCAGCGACATCATCAAGGGCAGGTGCGTGGTGGTGGAGGTCCCCGGGTTCAGATCCGTGCCCAGGGCCAGGGGAACGCCCGCTTCCCGCAGGGCCGCCGCCGGGGGCCAGGGGCAGCGCAAGGTCAGGGCGGCGCCCGGCAGCAGCACGGCCACGGTGCCCGCTTCGGCCATTTGCGCCATGTCCGCCTCGGAGACGGCCTCCAGGTGGTCCGCGCTCACCGCCCCCAGCTCCGCGGCCATGCCCGCAGAGCCGAGATCCACGAACTGCTCGGCGTGGATCCTTCGCGCGAGGCCGTGGTCCCGTGCGGCGTGCAGCACGCGCTCGCTCTCCTCTCGGGTAAAGGCGCCGGCGTCGCAGAACACGTCCACGGACTCGGCGAGGGACTCTCGGGCGGCGGCGGGGATCATCTCCTCGCACACGCGATCCACGTAGCCGCCGCGGTCTTCCGCGTGTTCGGGGGGGACGATGTGGGCGCCGAGCAGGGTGGGCGACAGGTTCATGGGGAGGCCGCGATCCAGGTGGCGGATCACGCGCAGCATCTTGAGCTCGCCGTCGGTCTCCAGCGCGTAGCCCGACTTGGCCTCGGCGGTGGTGACCCCGTGGCGCATGAGCTGCGCCAGGCGCCCGGCGGCGGACCGGACCAGCTCCGCCTCGCTGGCGGCTCGCGTGGCCTGCACCGTGGAACGGATCCCGCCCCCCGCGGCCGCGATCTCCTGATAGGTCGCTCCCCGGGCGCGCAGGGCGAACTCGCCGCTGCGGTCCCCGCCGAACACCGGGTGGGTGTGGGGATCCACCAGGCCCGGGCTCACGAAGCGCCCGCCGGCCTCGAGCACCAAGGCGTCGTCGGCCACCTGGACCTGCTCGCGGACCGCGGCCTCCGGGCCAACCGCCACCACGCGTCCGCCTCGCGTCGCGAGGGCGGCGCCTTGCACCAGGCCGAGGGGGTCCTCGTGGTTGGGCTCGGGGTTGGCCGTGAGGAGCTCTCCGATGCCCGTGATCAGCAGATCCACCGGCGAAGCATCCACCGGCGAAAGATCCGACGCGGTGGGGGCGTTCCCCTTCGCGCGGGCCACGAGGTGGTCGACGCGGTCGACGGCCGTGCGGTGGGTGCTGCCATCGTCGAGCGTGACCGAGAGCTGCGTTCCTTCCACACGCGCCGTTTCGATGCGGGCGCCAGGGTGCGACAGCAGGTGGCGCGGAGAGGCGAGGTGCTTGAGGGCGACCGAGGTGTGGGTCTCATCCCTCCCGCGGAAGGACAGCCCGAGGCCGTCAGGTAGGACTGCGACGTCGATGGGAAGCTGCATGGGATGCCCGGTCTCCTGATCCATGGCCGAAGGGGGTCGGATCGCAGGCGGCGATCCATTCATGGCACACTGATTATGTTACATTTTCCGCACCCTTTCGCAATCCCGACCCATTGACAACCTCGCGGGGGCAAAGTACCATCCTCGAACGGAAAGCCCCTGGTATTCGCTCGGCTTTTCGAGGCCCGGCGGAGACAACGGGAGCCCTGGATCCGAGGGGCGTGCCAAGGCCTCCCCCTCTCCCGTCTCGATGCGGGTACATGGATCCGGGAGCCGACGATGACCGATTATTCCGATTCCAATACCCCTCCCGCAACCCCGTGGCAGCCTGTGGCAGCGCAGGGTGAAGCATCAGGGGATGCTCGTGACGCAGGCACGGCAGAGGCCGGGGCGGAGACGGTAGAGGCTGGCGCAGGCACGGCAGAGGCCGGGGCGGAGATGGCAGAGGCCGGGGCGCAGATG